>JBGOXH010000131.1:0-7627 GCA_041479075.1 Bacteroidia bacterium
AACTGATTTACTTAATTCTTCCCATGGACCTCCGGACACTCTGTATGAGAGAAATAGTTCTTTAAGTTCATCCCCATTATAAGTGTATATATACCTGTAATCACTAGGTGGAATCTCATCAAGATATGAAAATATTAACTGGATAAGCTTACCTGAGCTATAAGTAAAGACATCTTCAGCGTAATAAACAGAGCTTCCTGGATCATAATATTTTATATTCCCAATTCCCCCTTCAGAATTATAATTGTAAGTAACCCTATCCTCATTTTCAAGCGCAATCTCTGTTACTTTGTTGTTGGAAAGAGTTATTTGACCTGATCCTTCAAATGAATAATCAGGTCCATCGCTTTTAAAGTAATCAAATGTAATTGTATTATTATTAGGATATTGAAAATTAGATTCAAACTGATCCGAGACAGATGATATTTTCGTGAGCCTGTTTCCGGAATATTCATAAATTAATTCATCAGAAAACTGGTCATTATAGTACCATACTTCAGAGACTATTCTGTGGGTGTAGGGTGATAAATAATCATCCAGAGTGTTTTTTCTCTTTTACATGAAGAAATAATTAGTAACAGAACAATGCTTAGCGGGAGGAACTTGATAAATAGCTTTTTCATTCCTGATAAAATTAATGTGCCAAATTAAAAAATGAATTCCCTGAAATAAAATGATGAGGCTTCAATAAATTTCCTTCACGATTTTGAGATTTTTTATTCGGTATTGGTTCAGAAGGATCGAAGTAATTACCCAAAGATTCAGTAATCTGATGAAAATTGCCAACTCCTTCTTCGTAAGTGTATTCAGTTGTATAGGAATAATTATCTCCATCATGTCCGGTCATTTCTATAAGATCACCAAAGCTGTCATAACTGTACTCTTCATAATAAGAACTTTCTTCCCAAATTGAGCTTTCATTTTTATAGAAACTTGTAATTTTAGTTATATTGCCTTCGCTATAAGTATAAACATATTTATGACTTTCGATCCAGCCGCCCCCTGATTCTTTAGATGAATATATCTTGTAATTTATTTCATCACCCATATAAGAAAAAACTGTTTTGTCTTCATAAGTTATCTCACTCCCATATTCAATATATAATATTTGTATCAGTTTACCAGAGCTATATATATAATCAATATCTGCACCAAGGGTCCAGGAACCATTATAATAAAATTCCTGAACTGATTTAAAGGTACCATCGGAATTGTAACTAAAAATTACTTCCTCATCATTTGCCCATAAAATTTCAATTACATTGTTGTTTTCAAGAGTGAAATTGATAATTCCTTCATCTTCTTCACTATTGTACGTTTCAGTATAATTGACAATAATTGTGTTATTGTCGGGGTAAGAAAAAATATATTCATCTGACCAATTATCATTAACTGATTCAGAACTTGCATTTATTAATTTATCTCCGGAATATTGATATGTCCCCTGCCAGTTTAACTGATCATTTTCATAGCTCTTCGAAGAAACAACTCTGTGAGTGAAAGAGGATAAATCATCACCTTTGTTTTTTTTACAGGAAGGTGAAATAAACAGTAATACTGTACTCAGTAAGAGAATTTTAAATAAGAGGTTTTTCATAGTAACATGTTTTGATCATGAGCAGGATTTTTTGGCAATCAAAAAATACACAAATTTTGTTATGAGTGATTTAAATAATACATCAAAAATAACAAATTAAATCATTCTCCCAAATAATCTAAAACTTGTCCGCAGTTAACCAGATTTTTTTTGATTTCTTCATATTTCAAATCGTGAATATCTTTTTCCCCTTCAACTGCCATTGCAGCAACAGTCCCTGCACTCTGACCAAGGATCATAAATACCGGCTCCATTCTTATCGATCCAAAGGCAATGTGTGAGCATGAAACGCAAACCGGAACAAGCAGGTTGCTGCATTCATCTTCTTTGGGCATTATCGCACCGAGATCAATCTGGTAAGGCCGTTCCGGCTTTACTCCTATATCTCCTTCATTCTGAACAAATCCTTCGGTGGTAACATATCTCTGAACATTATGCGAATCCATTGTATATGAACCCATCCCAATTGACATCGGAACATTCCTTTTACTCAGAACATCATTCTCAGTCATCACATATTCACCGATCATCCTGCGCGCTTCCCTTACATAAATATTATATGGCCAGTTACCATTATCAGTAAATTCATCCTTTGCAAATCCCCATTTATTCATTGTTTCCCTTACAGAAGCCGGAAGCCGCAGATCGGTTGCCATAAAATAAAGTAAGCCTTCCTGATAAAGTATATGTTCTCTGATTATCTCGCTTCTCCGTTCATAGGAAGCCTCAGGATAATCCCAGTTCATACCTATATTGTCATAACTGAACGGACCGTGGTTATTTACATCGGTTTTAAGATTTGGTATGGGGTCAAATTTCCCGAAAAACTCGTTCCATCTTGTTTCTGATAATCTCACCAGAAGTTCATACTGAGTGCTGTCATAGTCATCCGGCCTGGTTAATGGAACTTTATTGTCGGGATGTTGTGTAAGACAGAGCCTGAAGCAGTAAGCCTGTATTTTGTTATCTCCTGTTCCGTTTTCACCGGGAGTTTCAGCTGATATACGGGGAAGAAGTCCGCTTGAAGGATTCGTGGGATTTTTATATGGATTTATCTGATCCTTAAAATAGTGGTTATGATGAAAAATATTTTTCTGAACTCCATTCCATTTTTCATTATAAACACTTTTTGCCTCGCGTCCGACATGATAGCTGACACCAGTGCCAGCCATCAGGTCGCCTTCATAAGTTGCATCAATGAAAATTTTTCCCTTGAAAATTTTCCTACTCAATGTCCTGATTGAAATTATTTTACCCCCTTCTTTAATAATCCCATGTTCCCTGTCAAGCAATTCATCCCTGAAAACAGTAATCTCATTTTCTGCAATCATTTTTTCGAAAGCTTCTTCGGCAACATGAGGTTCGAAGATCCACATGGTGCGTTTTTCTCCGTCAACTGCAGGACTTCCCTGACCCTTGTTTCCATAATCTGATTGTTTCTGCCATTTCCAGGATTCCGGTTTCTGATAATGCTGATATACAAGCTGATAAAATTCACGTGCCAGACCTCCGATAACCTCTTTATTACCTGTATCTGTGAATCCAAGTCCGGAAGAAGACATTCCTCCAAGGTGTTTATCGGGAGAAACAATAATAACCGATTTCCCCATTCTTTTAACCTGAACTGCAGCAGTAACTGCTGATGAAGTTCCGCCATATACAATTACATCGGCTTTGTGTACTATGTTTGCTTTTTCATGATTGTATTCAACGGAAAAAAGCAAAATTAACAGATGAATAAAAGTTAATTGGTCCATATTTATCCTTAATTTATTTTATTAATCATTTAAGAGATTCCTCGCTGCCGCTCGGAATGACATAATAAATTTAAGGAAAGAGGGGGAAGAGAGGGTTGAATTCCCTCGGAATTCAACCCTCTCTTCCCCTTTTTATCAAAATTAATTGTCATTCCGAATGAATCCCGCAAAGCGGGATGAATGAGGAATCTCAAACTCATAAATTAGTATAAATAATAAAAAGCTAATACTTTTTGTAAATTGTTTACATTTCAAAAATGCTTGTTGTTGCTAATATTTCACAATTTAATTTTATTCAATCCAGCTCCCAGTCTGATAACCAATTTATCGGATACTATAAAATCACATTCCATATTTCCAGGAATAGTAATAAAATATTGTTTCGAGTTTCCCTTATCTCTGAATTCCGCCACAATTGTTCCCCGGATGGTTGGCACTGATATTTTGCTGTATTTCAGGTTTCCAAGCTGTGGCCTTATCTCAATCCGTTTAAATCCAGGCATTGCGGGAGTTATTCCCCACATATATCCTGGTATTATGTTTGCCGGAGCTGCACCCCAGGCATGGTTCCAGTCGGAGTTGGGCTTATATTTCATATCCCAGGCTTCCATAGTGATCGTCGATCCGCTCCTGATCATGTTCCACCAACCTCTGTCGGTATTTGTAGTCAATAGACTATATGTATAGTCATTTTCTCCTGATTTGTATAATCCTTCAAGCAGATATTGAGAACCATAGACACTGCAAGCCATACCCCGCGATTTAATGAAATTAATGACAGAGCTTATATACTCATCCGGAACTATGTCAAATTCCAGAGCCATCATATTGGCATGCAGGGAGGAATGTGTGGAATTTTCACCATCAACATAAATTCCTTTTACCCTGTCAAGAAGCTTTTCATTGAATGAACTCCTGACTTTTTCAGACAGGCTCTGATAAAAGTTTGAATCTTCCTTTTTATCAAGCATCCATGCAATTTTTGCCATCAGAACAAGGTTACGATAATAGAATGCATTTACAACGGTATTGATCTCCACCATGTCATAACCATCTCTTTCACCATTAGGTCCGGCCAGCTTCCAGCCGGTATCCTTCTGTGCCGGGGGCCAGTCGACAATATCTCTGATCCTTTCCTTTGGATTAGAAAAGCCAAGGTCCCGCATTATTTCTTCATTGACATTTTTTGAACTGATAAGGCCGTCTTCTCTTGAAAGATCAGTTAATGTCTTAAATTTCAATTCATTATAAAATTCATGAGCAGATTCAAGATTCCCGGTGAACATCAGATCATTGTAAAACAGCGGAACAGTGTGAAGTATCCACTCTGTCGGCCATGTTGGATGCGTAATGAAATATTCATTTGTCGCTCTCGCTATTGAGTATTCACGATCAGTATAATAATGCCCAAGCTGGTTGATATAAGCATCGGCTTCATATGGTATTCTCTCCCTGTCGCCGTCAATATAAATGCCTGTAAATGATGTTGCCCTGATGCTGTATTTACATATATCCCATATCTGGTTCAGAACAGTATCGGAACTGGTGAAACTGCTTGAACTCTCATCAAAATAGTACGTGTAAATTTTCTGAAATATATTAACGGAATTAATTTCAAACCTGCAGTTCTCAAGCTCGCAATATCTGAATGGTGTCACAACTCCAAAAGAATCTGGAAGATGAATGGCAGCAGGACCGGTATTTCTTGTATCCGGCGGAAGATCAATTATATATCTGGTTTTTCCTGCAGTGACAGGAAGTTTTACGTACTGGTAACGTATTGAACCGCCTGGATTTCTGTCGATCTGATCTGATCCTGAGGTTTTTTCTCCGAGATGAATTGTAATTGTATCGTCTTTAACAGGTATTAGTTCAAGTATCAGTGTCCCGAATGCATCTTTCCCGAAGTCAATAAAATAATGGCTATCGGCAGTTTTTATAATTTTTTGGGGGCTGATCAAGGTTGAAAGAAACCTGTTTTGTGTCGTTGAATAACCTTTTTTCAGACCTGTTTTAAATGACTGGATTTCTGAAAAACTGGTTGGCTTCTCTTTAATGTCCCATATTCTTATTTCCAGAAATAAGTACTGTTTTCCTTCAGCGTTAATCCTATTTCTACCTCAGAAGAATTTCGGTCGGTCACTTTTCCACTATCCCAGATATCGCCAATGTTTTTTTCAGCATTATTTCTATTTGATGAAACGATAATCTGATAGGCTGTCTGATATTTTGCTTTCATTGGAACTATCCAGGTAAATTCAGGATTCAGATCAAGGATTTTAATTCCCCCGGGGTTGCGTATAAACTCAACCATTAATCCGGATGGTGCAAATAAAACCGGATTTTTAGCATATATCAGCAGAAAAAATAATATTAAAATGATTAAATATTTTTTCATTAAGGTGAAATATCATTTGATATTTATTACTCTGAGTATTTTTAATTCATGCGGTTTAAAATCTACAATTTCATCATTTTTGCCAACTTTACTTTCCAAGGAAAACGGATTAATCCATTGCCTTCCGCCTTCCGCCTTCATCCTTATAACAGACTGTACTTCTGTTGCTTCTTCGTTAAATAATATATAATAATGATCATCGCCTTTTATTACATGGCGGTACCTTATGTTCTTTGAAGCCGGAGTCAATGAAATGTCAGGAGAAGTCATTTCATTAATTGCATTAATCAGATCGTCAGATGTTCTATAGATCAGGGCACCTTTAAAGTAGGGTGCCATTTTTGAATCTGCTTTAATAATAAGATGTTTTTCCCTTGCAAGCTTTTCCAATGCCGGTTTTGCTTTTGGAGGGAGATATGACAAAGTGTCAAGGATTACTGCTTTATAAGTCATACCAGCAATATGAACTCCTTCTTTATTAACTTTTGCCTCTTCCCACAGGTGACGGATTTCGAGATAATTGAAATCGAACTGATTCTGAAAGCAGATTTTTGCTGATTTATCCGGCAGCATTGTTGCTTCTCCCACTATTGCAATATCGCATACCTGACGTGAATTGGTATTTAGCCAGCTTAGCCTCCGGCATGCATCTGCAAATAGTTTATAATCATTCCACCATGCCGAATTCGGACCGACATCCGGAGGACGTTCATCAAATCTTGGTCCGCGGATCGAGTAAAAAAAGGCGTGCGGAATTAATAAATTTTGTCCGCGCACAAAACACCAATCTGCAAGCCAAACCATTTCATCATAAGTAAGGTTATGTCCGTAAGCTCCGTAAAGCTCATTTGAGTTTCTGTTGTACTCCAGGTGAAGCATTGCGCTTGAAGCACATTTTGCCATTGTCGAATGTTGCCCTTCAAGAGCTTGCGGTCCGGGCTCTACGTACCTCCAAACAAGGTCCTGTCCGGGAATCTGAAAGTATCTCTCGGTTCCGATATCCATTGACCCTGCCGGATGACCCATCAGAGAAATGTTATGCAGGGAACACCAGTTGCTCAATCTTTTATAGTAGTTTTCTTCGAGGCAGATATTTATTGCACGGTTATAATCGTTCCTGTGTTTATTTGATTCCGGATTGTCATTAAACCATAAATCTGCAAGAAATGGGGTGATATCATATCCAATAATACTTTTAATCTGAGGCAGCAGGGATGCATTACCCGGGACAACACCCCTGGCGCTGCTTCTGCCCAGAGGAGAAGGTTCATCGGTGAATATTCCGATAATCGTATTACCGAAATATTTTCCAAATTCTTTTGCATAACGCTCATAAACAAGCTCCATAAAGCTTGTTACTGCATCGGGATTAAGTATATCACCGGCAGGAGGTGATTCTTCCCGAAGCCGTGATTCACCCTCATTCAGATAATGAAGTCCGCGGATGATGCCACCTGAAGATTGTTCAACAATTGCAACGCGATTCCCTTCAGTTATGCTATTTATTGTAACAAGTTTCATTCCCTCTGAAAGCTTTGGTTCTTCTCCGTTTTTCAAATCAATTTTTGTGAGTCCGCGGGCAGCATGCGTAGGATTTCTTGCAACTACTTGTCCGCTTGAGGATCCGGAGGGATACATCCCTTCATCATAAAGAACAACATACATTTTTCTTTTAGCAGCTTCACTGATAACAACATCCATAGCATGGATCATTTCAGGCGACAACCATTTTATATTATCCGGAAGGCCGATACGGGGGTGAATTACAAATCCATAGACACCATGTGCCTCAAAATCAGCTATCTGACGGACTATTTCTTTATCTTTTAAAGTGTCGTTCCAGAACCAGAAAGGCATCACAGAAAATTCATGCGG
>JBGOXH010000249.1:0-4293 GCA_041479075.1 Bacteroidia bacterium
GATGAGCTTGGTGGCTGGCAGAAATTTTATGATACACCTACCGCTAAAAGGCTTGTAAAACAGATGGTTGAACGCGATGTGAATCATCCTTCAATTGTTCTGTGGGATAATGGTAACGAAGGTGGATTCAATAAGGAAGTAAGAGGAGATTATGCGCTTTATGATCCCCAGAAAAGAACAGTTATTGAGCCATGGTCGATTATAAACGGAACAAACACAAAACATTACCCGGGTTATAAATATGTTGAGAATGCCCTGAATAATGGAAAGGAAATTTTCTTCCCGACAGAATTTCTTCATGGTCTTTATGACGGAGGTCACGGTGCAGGACTTGATGATCAATGGAATATGATGCTTTCAAAACCACTCTCGGCTGGGGCATTTCTCTGGGTTTTTGCTGATGAAGGTGTGGAACGTAAAGATCTTAATGATTCAATTGACACCAACGGTAACAGGGCTCCGGACGGGATACTTGGCCCTTATCATGAAAAAGAGGGAAGCTTCTTTACTGTCAGGGAGATATGGTCGCCTGTTCAATTCACTCAAACTTCAATAACACCTGAATTTGATGGTAAGTTCAGTGTTACCAACAGGTACCTGTATACCAATTTAAAGAAATGCAAATATTCGTTCAATCTGGTCAGATACGAGAATTCGTTTCCATACTTTGTACAGATTAAAAAGTCGGGTGTTATAAATCCACCTGATATTGAACCAGGTAAGAGTGGAATCCTTTCAATTCCATTACCAGATGATTGGAAAACCTTTGACGTTTTATATTTAACTGCAACTGACCAGTACGGAAGGCTGATCAATACATGGTCGTGGAATATTACACAACCAGCGGGTTTTGTTGAGAGAACAGTTGTAACAGGCGGTGATAAAATAAAGGTCACCGGGAACGACAGTATGCTTGTTGTTTCGTCGGGATCCACTGTCGTGACATTTGATAAGAAGAGCGGACTGATTATCCATTTACAAAAAAACAGAAAAGGTATCTCATTGAAAAACGGAGTTCAGTTTGCCGGATTCAATGCTCCATTCAGGGAGATGAAAAATTATTATCAAGACGACAAATACATTATTGAAGTGTTGTATGAGAATAATAACCATGCAAAATGGACATTTTATCCCGGAGAATGGTTGAAGCTTGATTATGATTATACCCTGACCGGGAATTTCGATTTTGCAGGGATTACATTTTCTTATCCTGAGAATCTGGTTACAGGAGCGATCCTGTTGGCTAACGGTCCATATCATGTCTGGAAAAACCGGCTAAAGGGAACAACCTTCGGGATTTTTGAAAAGGACTACAATAATACTATTACGGGTCAATCGTGGGACTACCCTGAATTCAAGGGATATTATTCCAATTTCTACGGAATTCAACTTCAGACAAAAGAATTGCCGATCACAGTTATCTCCGGTACAAAGAATCTTTATCTGCATCTTTTTACACCCGGAGCTGCAAAGTATTCGACACAACAGACCGGTGTGAGGGGAGAAGTTAATCCGCCGTTCCCGTCAGGGAATATCTCATTTCTGCATGGAATAAGCGCTATTGGCACCAAGTTTACAAAAGCTGATGCTGAAGGTCCTCAGAGCCAAAAGAATAGCTTTAATGGTGAGACTCTGAGCGGAACGTTGTATTTTAAATTTGGAGATTAAAGCCTCTCCCCAAACCTCCCGCCGAAGCGGGAGAGGGGCTCTAAATCAAATCGTAAGTTATATTAGCCTCACCCGCTCTCTCTGGGAGCGGGTGACGGGAGGGGGTGAGGTCACACCCTCAAAAATATCTTCTTCTTATACAATATATAAAGGAATACCCATCCTATCGCAACATATCCAATTGCATTAACAAGATCAGCCCAGTTTTCCGGGAACAATGACGCCAATCCACCAAAGAAGAATTTTGAAGCAGAATCGAATCTGATAATTCTTTCAGCCAGGTAAATTGTAATAGGGTTCAACCCGATGACTACAAAAAAGAATGCCCATTTCCTGAAATTCCAGACATCGATAATAAGGTAGAAGATAGAAAAAAGCAGCAGGCTCAGTCCTCCGACCCAGCACACAAATGAGCTTGTCCAGAGATTTTTATTTATCGGGAAAAAGATATTCCAAATCTTGCCAATGACCATTAACACTATTGCAGCGATGACCATATAAAGAACTCTGCGTAACGGTTTGTCTTTCAGGTAATCCGATAGCAAGAACTCTCCGGTAAACATACCCAGCAATGCTGTCGAGATAGCTGGAATAGTGCTTAAAATACCTTCAGGATCGTGATTGCCGAGATAAAGCTTTCCCGGCATGATCAGGCGGTCTATATAACTTGTAAGATTCCCTTCCCTTGAAAACTTATCAAATGAACCAAGATCATGTGCAGGGAAAAGAAGCAAAAGCAGGTAGTACACAATTAGGAGTCCGCAGAACCATATTATACGGGTATTCCTCTTTGTATTCATAAAAATAATTGCAGCGAACATCCATGCCAGACCGATACGTCCGAGAACGCTGCCATAACGCAACTGACCAAGGTGGAAATTCACTGCATTGTTATAAAGAATCCCGAGCACTACAAGTATAAGTCCCCGGAAAATAACATGCTTATAGATCGAAGCCCGGCTGTCATTTTTTTCTATGCGTTTCGCATAAGAAAATGGGAATGATATACCTGCGATGAAAAGGAAAAGAGGGAATATCATATCATAAAAATGAAATCCGTGCCATGGAACATGATCAAGCTGCACTGCACACCATTTAAAAATCGGCCATCCGGTAAGAGAAGCAAGGGCAATGAATATTCCTTCTCCTCCCATTATCCAGAACATATCGAATCCGCGTAACGCGTCAAGTGAGTACAATCGTTTTGAGGCTGGTTTGTTTTCGTTTTCCATAAACTTAATTTTTTTGAAAGATAATTATTTTATTCAAAGACACAAAGGCGCAACGGTCCAAAACCTGCAAGGCAGCAAGATTGCAAGACTTGCAAGACCGCAAGACTGCAAGACTGTCCCGACGCTTCGGTCGGGATCTTCGCTTCGTTTCGACAAGACAACCTATCTTAACAAAGCGGTTGCACACCACAGGAGAGGCGCCTGACCGTGGAGATCGCCGACATTTCTTTTCCTGTCGAAATAATATTGACGGTCATTCAGTTTACTTGTTCCTTCACAAACTTCGCGAATCTCATCATTCTCATTTATATAAGGTATCAGTCCAAGCCAGGCTTTTCTTGCCGCGGCTCCATAAATTTTCTTATTGAGCCATCCATTTTTAACGCCGGTTATCATTGCAAAGGCGAACATGCCGGTTCCTGATGTTTCCGTCCATGCTTCCGGTTCGTCAATCAGCTGTTTCCATGTACCATCTGTAGCCTGGTATTTGAGAAGTGTTGCCATCATTTTTTTATAACCTTCCATTATCCTTGGTCTGTCGGGATTATCTTTTGGGAGTGAAAGAAGAAGTTCGCTCATTCCTGCTGCCATCCAGCCATTACCTCGTCCCCAGAAGAACGGAACATCCGGAGCATGATAAAACAGCCCGTTAGGACGTTGCAAAGTGTCGAGATATAAAACCATTTCCTTTGCTGCCCTGTTGACATATTTAAGGTCGCCTGTTGCCCTGAATGCCTGAATCTGGACTGCAGTTATCATGTACATATCGTCAATCCAGAGACGTGTCTGTGGTGTCAATCCTTTTCCATAATATCTTTTTGCAGCAGGATTTACTTTGTCGCCTGCAGGAGGTGCCCACTGTCCATCGGCTAGTCTCAAACCTGTTTTTAAATATCTCGCATCTTTTGTAATGATATATAATTCAAAAGGTACAGCTCCAAAAACTGTGTTATCGACATGGTTTGGAAGCGGAATTAATGAGGAATCGGCTCCGAATAAAGGTTCGAACCTTTCAGCAAGCTTTTTTATCAGTTCATTATCATTGGTCAGCTTAGCAAAGGTCAGAGCACCATACCAGGTGCAGGTTTCAGGGTAAACAATTGACTTTGGCGGTGTTGGCCGGAAATAATTGAAATGAGGAGAAGCTATGAAATGTTGAGCAATGCGCTTTCCTATTTCCTGTGGAGAGCAACCTTGAGGCCAGTTTTTGAGATCAGAGCCCTTTCCCTTCTTTTGAGCTGAAACCGGTGAAAAAGATGAAATTAGAATCAGAAGGGATAAAACAAGACAAATTTTGTTTTTCAGATTCATAGATTATATCATTAGAGTTATTGATAAAATTATTTCTTCTGAAACAAAGTTACTTGAAATAGATTATTATCCTGTTAAAAAA
>JBGOXH010000154.1:0-6811 GCA_041479075.1 Bacteroidia bacterium
TGCAAACAGGGTGTCAGGGAACAGGATATTTTCGGAGCAATCGAAGGTATAGCGCTTGCTAAAGGCGGGGGAACCTCTTTCCCGATAATTTTGAGTATTAACGGTCAGACACTTCATAACCATGCCCATGGTAATATTTTAAAGAAAGACAGAATGATGGTTACTGATGCAGGTGCTGAAACAATTATGCACTATTCCTCCGACATTACTCGCACAACCCCCGTTGGTGGCAAATTCAGCCAGCTGCAAAAAGATATTTATGAAATAGTTCTCAAAGCAAATACGGAAGCGATAAAAGCAACCTGCCCGGGTATTTCAAACCGCGACCTGCATTTTAAAGCATGTAAGATAATTGCATCAGGATTAAAAGAGCTGGGTTTAATGAAAGGCGATACTGATGAAGCTGTTACAGCCGGTGCACATGCTCTTTTTATGCCACACGGACTTGGTCATATGATGGGACTTGATGTACACGATATGGAAGCTTTGGGCGAGAATTATATCGGATATAATAATGAAGTAAAACGCAGCGACCAGTTTGGACTTGCATTTCTCAGATTCGCCCTGCCTTATAAACCCGGACATGTATTTACAATTGAACCAGGCTGTTATTTTATTCCTGAGCTGATCGAAAACTGGAAATCCTTAGAGAAATTCGGTGATTTTATCAATTACAACAAAATTGACAAGTACATGTCTATTGGTGGAATCCGTATCGAGGACGATGTTCTTATAACGGAGAAAGGACATAAGGTCCTCGGCAAACTAATCCCGAAAACTGTTAGAGAAATAGAGACAATATGTTCGTAGACCCCCCCTTTAAATTCCCCCCACAGGGGGGGAAAAATCTCCTTATTTAAAAGTATATTAAGTGAATATGAACATTTTTCTCCCCTTCCAGGGGAGATGCCCTGCGATAGCAGGGAAGAGGGGTTCATTATCTAAATTTGCTAATTTCCGTTACCTTTATAAATTATGCCCCGTCTTTTTGCCATCGGAGATATTCACGGATGCTACAAGCCATTTCATGAGCTTGTAGTAAAAATCATTGACCTGAAAAAAACTGACAGGCTCATTCTTCTGGGCGACTATATTGACCGTGGTGAACAAAGCAAAGAGGTAATAGATTTTATCATTGATCTCAAAGAGAAAGGATTTGATGTAACACCTCTTTCGGGGAATCATGAATCATTGCTCCTTGAGTCTTACTTCAATCCTGAAATGCTGCCCCTATGGTTCATGAACCACGGAGAAATAACATTGCAAAGTTTTGAAATAGGGGACATAAAAGATCTTCCGGAAAAATACATGAAGTTTTTTTCAGAACTTGAATATTATACTTCTGTCGGAAATTTTTTGTTCGTTCATGCAGGATTCAATGATCATGAAGAGGATCCTTTTTCTGACCGGTACCATATGATCTGGGAAAGCAGACTCGTTTATGAAAATCCGTTCTTCCAGGGGAAAATAATAATACATGGACACCGGCCTAAAAATGTGGAATATGTTCAACGACTTATACGTGAAAAATCGGGAGTGATACCTATTGATACCGGCTGCGTATATGAAAAGGAGCTTGGATATGGATTTCTTTCCACACTGGAAGTTAATACAATGAAACTCCTTTCAATTCCAAACCGGTAGATTATTCTTTTATTCCGTAACACTTCCTCTTTTTAAAATAATCTGTATTTCTGGATTATTAAAAATGTTATTTTTAATGTTCTGATTTATTCATCAATATATTGTAAATTAGAAAAGAACTTAATATTCAAATAATCATTCGAAAAAATGAAATTGACAATTGAGGAACTTGAAAAGATGGCTTGTACATTGAGGCTTGATGTAATCAGAATGGTCGGTGTTGGTCAGAAAGGTCATCTGGGCGGATCGTGTTCCCTTAGTGAAATTATAACAGTACTTTATTTTCACCAGATGAAACATGATCCAAAAAATCCTAAATGGGAAGAGAGAGACAGATTCCTGCTCAGTAAAGGACATGCAGCTCTTATACAATACGCTGCACTTGCCGAAGCCGGATATTTTCCAAAAGAAGAACTGGACAAAGTAAAGCGTTTAGGTGCAATGCTGCAGGGACATCCGGATATGAAAACCACACCGGGCATTGAAGGCAATACAGGTTCTTTAGGGCAGGGATTATCAATGGCATGCGGTATGGCAGCCGGTTTAAGGATTGATCAGAAGAAAAGCAAAGTTTATTGTGTGATAGGCGACGGGGAGATTGCTGAAGGACAGATATGGGAAGCTGCAATGGCAGCATCATATTATAAACTCGATAACCTGATAGTTTTCCTCGATAAAAACAATCTGATGGCTACAGGTCCGGTTGTTGAACGTTATGATACAAATCCGCTTATGGAAAAATGGGAAGCTTTCGGCTGGCATGTTTCCATGGTCGATGGACATAATATAAAAGAGATTATTAATGCTCTCGGTCAGGTTGAAAAAATCACAGGTAAACCGAAAATAATTATTGCTCACACTATTAAAGGTAAAGGTATATCCTTCGCAGAAAATATTGCAGCATTTCATAACGGAGAACTTACAAAAGATCAGTTTGATCTTGCATGTTCAGAACTTAATAAAAATAATTAAACATTTATGAGATATCATAATCAAAGGCAGGTATATGGCGAGACATTACTTGAGCTGGGGAAAGAGAATAAGAATATTGTTGTTCTGGAAGCCGACCTGGGTAAATCAACAATGACTACTTTGTTTGAACAGAAATTCCCGGAACGATTTTTTGAGATGGGAATTGGTGAAGCAAACATGACTTCTTTTGCAGCAGGTCTCTCTTTGACCGGGAAAATTGCTTTTACTAATTCTTTTGCTGTCTTTGCTGCAGGACGGGCATTTGATCAGATACGACAGGGGATCAGTATACCCGGATTAAATGTGAAAATTGTCGGATCGAGTGCCGGACTTTCAGATTTTGGCGATGGCGCAACACACCAATCCGTTGAGGATGTTGCCATAATGAGAGCAATACCAAATATGACAGTTCTGGTTCCGGCTGACGGAATTGAAACCAGGAAGATGATGAATAAAATTGTGGAATATGACGGACCAGTCTATTTACGGATAAACCGGCATGATTTACCTGATTTGTTTCCTGAAGACCAGGAGTTTGTAATCGGGAAACCTTATCTGATAAGAGAAGGGAACGACATTGTTGTTTTTGCAAATGGTATTATGGTATCAAAAGCTGTAGAAGCGGCAGATACTCTTGAAAAAGAAGGTATTTCAGTCAGAGTGGTGAATGTCAGCTCATTAAAACCTATTGACGAAAATGAAATTATAAAATTTACAGATAATATTAAAGGTATAATAACTGCTGAGGAGCATTCTCTGATTGGCGGGCTGGCGAGTGCAATCACTTATATCCTCAGAGGGAGAGCGATAAAAATTGTTCCTATTGGAATTGAGGACCGGTTTGGGCAATCCACACATGGTTATGAAGAGCTCCTGGATGAATACGGATTATCTGCAAAAAGCATCATTAATTCAGCAAAAAACTTACTACAATAATAATATCATCAGGTAACCCTATGCTGTTAATAATTGTACTTTTCATTTGCATTCTGTTCATTGTTTTTTCTTCAACAAAGCTGAAGTTTCATTCCTTTCTTGCTTTGTTGTTCGCCGCACTGATTTTTGGCCTTTTTACCGGAATGCCTTTACCTCAGATTGTCAAATCCATTAACGACGGATTCGGGAGCACTTTAGGTTATATTGGAATAGTGATAGTTGCCGGTACAATTATCGGAGTTTTTCTTGAATTATCAGGTGGCGCTTATACTCTTGCAGACAGGATCCTTAAAATTATTGGTGAAAAACGTGTTACTCTTGCTATGGCAATTATAGGGTGGTTTGTTTCTATTCCGGTATTTGCTGATTCTGGTTTTGTAATTCTTTCACCTCTGAACAAAGCATTAGCCAAGAGGGCAAAAATCTCACTTGCAGGTCCGGCTATTGCCTTGGCGCTTGGACTTACTTCTACTCACTGTCTTGTTCCACCAACTCCAGGCCCTATTGCTGCTGCAGGTATTTTGCACGCAAATCTTGGACTGGTAATACTGTTAGGACTGCCTGTCAGTTTAATTGCTATGTTCCTCGGATGGTTGTTCGCAACGAAATTTGCTGCTAAAACTCAGATTGATGCAAATCCTGAGATATCCGAATCAGAAATTATTTCAAAAATGAAGGAAGCACCATCCGCGATCAAAGCATTAAGTCCAATTTTTTTACCGATATTATTAATAGTTTCAAAGTCAGTAGCTGATTTCCCGACTAATCCTTTTGGTGCAGGTAAGATCAAATTGTTTTTTGACTTTATTGGTGAACCGACTGTAGCATTGCTTATTGGTGTGCTTCTGGCATTTATGCTACCGAAAAAACGGGAGGAGGGTATTTATTCAGAGACAGGATGGGTTGGTAAAGCTTTACTGAGTGCTGCTACTATAATCCTGATAACCGGAGCAGGAGGCGCTTTTGGCAAAGTACTGCAGAATTCAGAATTGGCAAATACAATTGGCAAATATTTTTCAGGGGTAAATCTTGGAATCTGGCTTCCATTTATAATTGCAGCCACCATAAAAACCGCTCAGGGTTCATCTACTGTGGCCATGATAACAACAACATCTATTATTGCACCGCTTTTACCTGCGCTTGGTTTCGATTCTGAGATTGGCAGGTCTTTAATGGTCATGGCTGTAGGCTCTGGATCAATGGTGGTTTCTCATGCCAATGACAGTTTTTTCTGGGTGATAACACAAATGTCACATATGGATGTTAAAACAGGCTATAAGCTTCAAAGTCTTGGTACACTGATCATTGGAACAACTGCAGGATTTATAACCTGGATTTTTAGTTTAATTTTAATCAAAAATTAGCGGAGGAAAATAAGTAATGGAAAAAATGAAAGCTGTTGTAAAATATGCAGATGCACCAGGTGCAACTGAAATACGTGATATCCCGGTTCCTGAGATCGGGGAAACAGATGTGCTCGTTGAAGTGGCTTTTACGGGAGTCTGTGGAACAGATCCTCACCTGCATAAAAATACTTCGGCATTTAAATTTGTCCGTCCGTTTATTCTGGGACATGAATTCGCCGGGACAATTGTTAAAGCCGGCAATAAGGTAACCGGATTTTCTGTCGGAAACAGGGTAACATCCGAAACTCATGCAGAATATTGCGGGAAATGCACTCTCTGCAGGACGAACAATTATCCGCTATGTAAGGAAAGAAGGGGATATGGATTCCATGTTGATGGAGCATTCACAAAATATGTAAAAGTGCCGCAAAGAATCTTGCATCATGTTCCGGATAACGTCTCATTGAAAGCTGCTTCAATAACAGAACCTTTTTGTGTTGCATATAAAGCATTTGTTTCCAACAGCAACGTAAACCCCGGTGATACTGTTGTAATAATTGGTCCCGGTTCAATTGGAATTCTTTGTGCCAGACTGGCTCAGTTGTCCGGTGCCGGTGAAATAGTGGTAATAGGAACTGAAGGCGACGACAAAAGACTTGAACTTTCAAAAGATTTTGGAGCAACAATTATAATCAATTCGTCGAAAGAAGATCCACTAAAAAGAATACTGTCTCTTGGTGATGGCTATGGTGCTGATCTTGTGCTTGATCTGGCAGGAAGCTCATCTACTTTAAAACTATCGATGGATGCTGTGAGACCGGCCGGACAGATTACTAAAATAGGATGGGGCCGCCAACCTGTCAATTTCAGCCTCGATCCGATTATTGCAAAATCAGTAACACTGAGAGGACACTTCAGTCATACATGGGATGTCTGGGAAAAATGTCTGACACTTATGGGGAAAGGAATGGTTGATCTTGAAAAGCTTATAACACATGAACTTTCAATTGATCAATGGGAAAAAGCATTTGAAATGAGTGAATCAAAAGAAGCTGTAAAAGTAGTATTAAAACCAATCTAGGTTGAAACAAATAAAATTTCGGGGAATGTTAAAAATAGGTTTTATTGGTTTAGGCATTATGGGGAAACCCATGGCCAGAAATCTGCTGAAAGCAGGTTATCAATTAGTTGTTTACGATATAAATTCAAGCGTAATTAAAGAGCTTGTCAAAGATGGAGCAAAAGAAGGGAAATCATCATCCGATGTTGCTTCTCAGAGCGAGGTAATCATAACTATGCTCCCGAATTCTCCAGATGTAAAAGAGGTTGTTCTTGGTGAAAATGGTGTAATCAAAGGGATTAACCCGGGTTCAGTATTGATTGATATGAGCTCAATAGCTCCTTCAGTTTCAAGGGAATTAGCAGAAAAGCTTCTTCAGAAAAATGTTGCAATGCTTGACGCACCCGTGAGTGGCGGTGAACCTAAAGCAATTGAAGGTACATTAGCTATTATGGTTGGAGGGACTGAAGAGACTTTTAACAAAGTCAAAGATATTCTGAATGCAATGGGTTCATCTGTGAAGCTTGTTGGTGAAATAGGCAGCGGAAATATAACCAAGCTTGCAAATCAGATTATCGTTGCTTTAAATATTGCTGCAATAAGTGAAGCTATGGTTCTGGCAACCAAAGCAGGTGTTGATCCGGAAAAAGTTTATCAGGCTATCAGGGGAGGGCTGGCCGGCAGCGCTGCTCTCGACGCTAAGATGCCTATGATCCTTAATGGCAATTTCAAACCGGGTTTCAGAATAGAGCTTCATATAAAAGACCTGATAAATGCGCTTAATACAGCAAAGGAATTAAGTGTACCGGATACACTTACAAGCAAGGTTCTTGAAATATTGCAGGAATTGAAA
>JBGOXH010000157.1:0-6723 GCA_041479075.1 Bacteroidia bacterium
AACAGAGAATTCCCATTGTTAAATTTCCTGTCCAGAAGCAAATCCACAACCTGCACTCCACCCATCATTGTACCATAAAGACCATGAGCAAATTTTGGCTGATAGAGATTCCGGATGGGTGTTTTCATTGGCAGACGCTTCGGTCCGAACTGTGTTACCAGAGAAGCAATATCGTAGATACTGCCTGTTGGAGAACCCGAAAAACGTGCATAAGTCGCAGGTGTGGCTATGTCTTTTACAACAATATGTTTTTTCAGATCAGGGATGAAATATTTCTCTGCAATATCGATCAGGAAATCGGCCCACTTTTCCTTTTCTGCCAGATATTTTTCATAATTGCTTTCACGCAGGTCCTTCCATCCATTTAGTGCCCAAGGTGTGCTGCGGATTGTGATTGTATTTTTTGCTCCAGTTGTCAGCGATGGACAGATGACCGCTGCATGAAAACAATCCTTTGAAAATCCATGATTTCCGGCAAGAAATGCATTGAACAGCTTTTCAGCGGTTCCCAGGCCTGTTGAAACCACATTGTAGGGATAATCGAGATCGAGTTTCGTCATGTCAATCTTATCATCAAGCCCAAGAGCGACATTGAATGACGAAGGAGACATGATCGTATTCTTAAGCTTTTGTATATAAATCTCCGGAAGGTGCTCATTTCCAACCAATTGGCGCATTGCCAGCATAGGATCAATTGTAGTTATCACCTTATCAGCCTGTATCAGAGCAGACTCCCCCTTTATCCTAACTCCAGTTACAGCTCCATTTTTCACCTCTATTTTTTCTGCTTCAGCATTAAAAAGCATTTCACCACCCAATGATTGAAACCTTTCAGCGAGCTTTGCAGGATACTCATCAAAGAAGCCATAAGGACGAAAGCATCTGGTCATGGATGAGAGCATGGCTCCTGTTGCCAGGATTGCCGAAGCACGGTCGGAGGGTACTCCTGAAAAAGAAGTAAATGTCTCCATAACCTCTCTTAATTTTGGATTGGTAATTTTGAATTTATCCAGAAGTCCGGAGTAGGTACGATTCAGGTTTGCAATTACTTTAGGAGCTTTGAACGGAGTTGCTAGATTATCTTTCAGAGTAGCGTTAGCTTTCAGTTTTCTAACCTGTTTAAAAAGGTCTACTGAATATTCCATGAGAGCCGATATTTTTCCGGCATCATCAGGAAATTTTTCAGTGAGATATCTGGTAAAATTTTCAGATCCGGCAGGAATCTGATATTCTGTTATATTATCTCCATCAACAACCACTCTCCGCATAAAGTTTTTCTCATATCTTTTCAGGGGTAAGTCAATTTCAAGATATTCAAGAATATCGACGATATCAGGGAACAGCTGGGTAGTTTCAAAAACATATCCCCCTTTTTCATAAGCAGTGCTGTAGCCTCCCGGGTAACTGTTCTTTTCAATAATAAGGGTTTTCATCCCAGTCGTATTCTTCAGCCACATTAATCCGGATGATAGTCCGCTTAATCCGGCACCGATTATGATCATATCATAATGGTCTTTACCGGAATAGTTCGATGACAATGTGTCGCGCTTAAGTTTATAAATGCTATTCATGTTGTTTTTATTGGAATGTTAAAAGATACAGTTATAGTCTTTCTGACGGTAGCTGATAAAGATATCGTAGTTATAACCTTGCTATTAAGCTTGGCATTTAAATTTTTTATTTCTTAATCAAATTTAAGTCAAACTCAGTTAAATGCAAAAATTTGTTTACCACGATCTTGTTTTTATAAATACCTGCTGCATTCTACATAAACCTCTAAATCACACCTTCTTTACCAGGCTAAGCTGGTTTTATCCGGATTAGAACACTTAATTTGTAATTTGGAATAATTTTCTACTTTTACGTTTCGTTTATTTGAATACTAACCTAAAACCTATTGATTTATGAAATTTATGAATTTTAAAAAGTTGGTGTTTATGATTGCAATGTTTGCATTAATAACCAATTGTAAAGATAAAGACAAAACGGGGGTTTCAGAATTTGCCGGGAATTACACCATCAGCAGTGCGGTGATGACAGAAGCGTTAACCGTATCGACTGTAGAATTAGGGGATGTTGCTATTCCTGTCGGTACAGATATTACAGAATTAATACGGGCAGCGTTATTGAGTGCAGTAAGCTGTTCTGCTCCTGATACATCATGGGTTGAATTAAGAGAAGATTATTCATTGTATTTAAGCTGTGAAGGATCAAATCCGTTATATGCCGGTACATGGGAAGAAGTATCTTCTACTTCATTGAAATTGAACTTAAATAGTAGTGCTATTCCGCCATATGGATTTACTCTGACGGTGACAGATATAGTGAAGAATGCGGACGGAATAACAGGAGTTACAAGTGTGCTTATACCAAAATCGATGGTTGCTGAAATGGTTTCACCATTGACTATTAGTGCTTCTGCGCCTGCTTATTTCGGTGTAAAATTTTCAATAGAATTCATTGGAATACTTTAGCAAAAAATCTTTTCTATAAAAGTAATTGTGTTGTTAAAAAAAGAAATTAAACCACCCCGTCCCTGACTGTAAATGTCAGGGACACCTCCCGCGAAAAGCGGGAGGAAAGTGCTGATTTATAATATTTTAACTTTCTACTCCTCTTCAGAGGAGGAGTACCCTGACCGAAGGGTCAGGGGGAGGTGGTGAGCTTTCAAGACGACCTCCTTTTTTATTTAAATTATTAGCAATAAAGATTTTTAATGCAATTTAATTTCTGCTTCGTTTGGTATTTTCCAGAATATCCTCATAAACAAAGCTGATATAATATAATGCTCCAATCTGGGCACTGCCAAAGCTGGTTGTATAATATTTGTTTAAAATATTTGATCCTCCCAGCTTGAACACAGTATTTATTGCAGAAACTTTGTACGAGATATGAGAATCAAGTGTGGCAAATGCCGGAATTTTTCCTGCACCAAAACCTGATTCCCACACGAAGCTTTTTTGCCAGTGTAAATTCAGATTAAATCCAAGGTTCGGAAGTATTGCATGATGACCGATTGATAAGTTTGCACGATACGCCGGGGAATTGAATCCGGCTTCAACGCCAGGCGCATCAATGGTTTTCAGCAGCTTATTGCAGGCTACATTACTTCTGATCAATATTCCAATAGGTGTCATATAATCCAGCCCTATCGCCCATCCGTATGATGAAACGGGTTTATCAGTCGTAAAATATGTCTGGTAAAGCTGATCTTTTTCAGTTCCGGCATCTTCAGCTAATTGAGCGACCAGCTGGACTGCTTCGAATCCTTTATATTTATTAAAAAATGCATATGTATCCAAAAACAGCTTCTTCCCTAAGAACAATCCTTTGTATCCAATTTCGTAAGAGGCTACCTTCTCAGGACTTAATCCCGGTAAAACCATTGGACCATTTTCTGTGACCGGTTTGTCAGTAACAGGATTTCTTCCCGACATAGGATAAAGCGGGATCGAATTAAAGTTGTACTTGTCCTGAACTACAGTCATCCCGCCTATTGTTCTGAATATACCTACATTTATGTCAACCCACTGATCGGCTATGGCAGGAAAACGATAAGCTGTCTGAATTGTCCCTCGTATATTATGCTCCATTTTTTTATCCAGAAAATAGATCAGGGAGAACCGGGGTGTATATTGAGCCTCGAAATATTGATTCTTGTCAAATCTGAAAGCGCCTGTTCCTCTAAGATGGTCGTTAAATAAGTTTTTATTGATTTGGACAAATGCCCCAAACTGATTAATGTTAATCGGATGATCCGGTTCATCAGCAAAAACAGTCCCGTTACTGTTGACAGAATTCCTGCGATTGGAAATGCCAACCTGCATCTCCATAAAGTGGATAAGATCCTTGAAATTATACATCCCCTCTATCTGGTAGACTTTACTGTTATCAAAAACCCTGGCTCCGCCATCATTAATTGAACTTGCAGTAATTTCATCCATCATCGATTTAAAATCATCGCTACCGGGAAGAGGAAAAGCCGGCCTGGCCGGATCAAAAACAATTCCCGTCTTCGGATCCCTGTTATCTGCAACCAGACGTGCAAACTGGTGAGCATTATTCATATTCTCTGTAACAAGCACAGTTTGTGTATATGCTGTCAGATAATCTGAAAACCACTCTTCCGAAGGTTTCCATTTTTCGTTAAGAAGCATTGCAGCGCCTCCGATATCATACGATGAACCTGAGTTTTCAGTCACTCCCCATACTCTTACATAATAATTAGGATTATTCACTTCTAATTTTCCTGAAAGGATATTGAATCCGCTTGCCGCAAAGCGATTCTGAGCTGTATATACACTGGTACCCTGTGCATAGTTAGCTTGTGCAATTGCCTCAGTACGTTCATTAATAAAGTAATGTAGTGATGTCGCTAATCTGATGTTTTTCGTTTTATTATCGGCTAAATCACTTTCAATCCAGCCTGTCCGCGTAACCAGCTGATCGGGGAAATATGGGATTGCTTTGTTATAAAGTTCATCATATTCCGGAGAACCCGGTGTTATCCCCTGAGATTCAGCGATACCATTAATAACACTGAGGGCTACGTCTTTGAGGTTCACTGACACCAGGGACTCATCACCATAGGTATTTACTCCATCATACCCGGGGTTAGTAAGCCGGGTCAATGACGGATTGTTCAGGTCAGACCGGTCTCTTTTATCATTTGCAGGCCAATCGGTTGCATTTAAATATGAACCTGTAATCTTTAAGGCAAACCGGTTATTGAATAATGCTTTGGCATACCGGAAATTCACATCGAACATGGGTGTCGGATTATCTACAGTCTGGGAACCAATGTTCATTATCCCGGGCTGAACTGAAACTGATATTCCCTGATATTGAAACGGATCTTTGCTTTGCATTACAAGAGTACCATTCATTCCGCCAGGACCATACAGAGCAGAAGAAGCCCCAACCACCATTTCCAGGCTTTGAACATCAATTTGCGACAATCCGAAAATATTACCGGCAGAAAAGCTCAATCCGGGTGAAAGGTTCTCAACACCATCAATAATCTGGTTCATCCGGTAATTTGTATAATCATTAAATCCTCTGGTATTGGGCAGTTGAAAAGTAAGGCCATGTACATTCATATCGACCCCTTTCAGCTGATATAAGCCATCATAAAAGTTAGCTGCGGATATTTGCTTCAGGTCACGCAAATTCAGTTTCTCGATGCTGACCGGCGACCTTAAAATATTTTCTTCGATACGGCTGGCAGAAATTACGACCTCCTTCCCCAATAAATATTGCTCTTCCATTTTTATATCAAGGACCTTGGCCGTACCTGTCACTTCAATATCCTGGGGTACGAAACCCACATACGAAATATGTAATACCAGGGGTGGTGGAGTATTGGTTTTAAGCACAAAAGAACCGTCTTTTCCTGTGACTGTTCCCTGTACATTGTTCTGGATAGTAATGTAAACACCAATCAAAGGTTCGCCTGATTTGGAATCAGTGATTTTCCCTTTAAACTGGTAGCTTTGTGCTGATAATGAATTGAAAATCAGAGTGAAGATCAAAAAGGTTATCAGGTAGGACGTCGTTTTCATAATTTAGAAAAGGCGGAAAGTACGAATTTAATTTCTAATATGAAAAATTAATATTGATTTGAATAATCTGTTCAGGTCAAAAAAAGTCATCTGTTCCAGCTTTATTTTAACCACCAAACACGAATAAAAGCAAAATTACATCATTTTCAGGCTGAAATCGATTATATTTAATTCAATTAAAAATTCATGGATTTAATAAAAAGTTTGCTCAATTGAAGTTTATTTCAGAAATTTGATACTTGGGGATTAATGTACTATTTTTAATTATAGAAATGAGTTTAGATAAAGTTCATATTTTACCGACAAGGAGCACTCCTGAAGTTTTTCTTAATCCTGAGGGAATAATTAAGATAAAAGGAAGGGCAATGGATGAAAGCAGGGAAAAGGTTCCTGAACAAATAGCTGACTGGATTGATGCGTATCTCCTCAATCCTGCTGATTTAACTAAGGTCGTTATTGCGTTAGAATTTCTAAACAGCTTTAATACATTAGTTATAACTTCTATATTAAAGAGAATTTCTCAGGTTCTTCAGCAAAAAAAGGAGCTCGTCATTCATTGGTTTTATGAAGAAGACGATGTAGATATTTTTGAACGTGGGGAATGTATTTCATCCACTATTAATATTCCTATTGATTTCAGCATAACGGATAATCTTGCTGACTGTTAGGCATAACTTTCTCGCGCTGCTGCTTCAGCTTCTCGGAAATTTGTCACTTCTCCCGATTCTCGGGATTTACTCCCTATGGTCGTAAAGCTCCTTGTCTCCACTTCTCGCCCTCACGCCCTCTTTTTTTATTATCCTTCTGGCGGTAACTGATGAAGACTTGTCTACCGTAGCTTTGCGAAGGCAGATGTCGTATTCAAAACCCGGAATGAGACTGGCCATTTTAGTTATTCATTGTGATAAAGTTAGGAAAGAATAGGATATAACTCAAATAAATGTTAACAGCCCGCCACGACATGGCTTAAGACCTTTTTCAAATACTTTAAGCTACAAATAGGTTACGCGGCAGAGTATTCTCGTATGCATAATTTTTTACCTTTTTATTGACTTGAATCACAACATTTCATATATTTACTATAAATAAAGAAAACCTTTCGAACAATACGATTTTTTGATCAATGTACAGGAAAGCAAAAGATCCTCGATGTATTCTTAAA
>JBGOXH010000274.1:0-3794 GCA_041479075.1 Bacteroidia bacterium
CTTAGAAGAAATTATTTGACAGAAAGGTATAAGGATATTATCGCCGAGATTTATTTCGGAGGAGAAAAAGATCTCAATGTACTTTCCAGACTTAAAAACGGGATTACAGAAATATTAAAAGGACTGCCAAAGTTCTAGGATATTTAGCATGTTCTGAAACCACCCCGGCCCTGACTGTAAACGTCAGGGCCACCTCCCGCGAAAAGCGGGAGGAAAGTGTTGATTTATAGTGTTTTAACTTTCTCCTCCTTTTTAAAGGAGAGTCTGCCCCGCTTCAACGGGGAGTACCACTGACGGCACGTCAGTGGGGAGGTGGTTATTACCTAAGAGCTATTTTCAACCAGATAATTAAGCAACTGATCTAGCACCTCATTGTAATTTTCTTAATTTTGAGTTGTCAATTTTAACAATGAGAAAATATTTCCTTAAAATTTTTTCAGTTCTCTTAGGTTCAACCATCATAATCATGGTTGCCTGCACACCCGGTGCCTGCTTCGATGAAACCAACGCTTTCGTAAAAACATCGCTGTACCTGAACAGTACCGGAAAGCTCCTTGCTCCAGATAGTCTGACACTCTACGGAATAAATATGGATTCAAGCAAAATTTATAACAGCAGTAAGAATATTACACTGGCACTCCTCCCACTTAATGCCTCAGCCGACAGCTGCGGTTTTGTAATTATGATAAACGGTGTAATTGATACCATCACTTTTTCTTATTCCACCTACCCGATCCTTCTGTCGAAGGAATGCGGCTATACTTTTTACCATACAATTGATACACCATTTTACTCAAGAAATATAATTGACACGATTACTGTATCAAAAAATACGATCACCACGCTCAATGAGGAAAACATTCGTATTTATTATTAGTCTTTTGTTTATCCTGATAAATGGAACAACCATTAAGGGTCAGGATTCGGTTCAATTCGGAGATAGTGTCATCATCCCACTTAAAATCAGGATTGGAATTGAGGTTGCCGGACCTGTTATTTATTTCACAGATAAAAGTATTTTAAATCTCGAAGGATACCTTTCGGCAGACTTGAATGAAAAGATTTCCCTGCTTCTGGGAACCGGATATTCAGATTATAAATACTCACAACATAATTATGACTTCCTGAGCAAAGGAATATACATTAAAGTTGGTGCCGATTTTAATCTTCTGAAACCTGAAACAGCAATGGGTAAATACTGGGCCGGGGTCGGAGTACATTATGGATTAAGCTCTTATGTTGCTGAAACTCCATTGTTTATACATGAAAACTATTGGGGGAAAATTTCATCATCATTAGCAAAGGATACAAACTGGGGACACTATATTGAGATATGTTCCGGTTTCAGAGCTGAACTTTTCAGAAACTTCAGTGTCGGATGGCTTATAAGTGTGAGGAAACTTATCTACTGCGGAACCAGCAAAGATTTAAGACCTATTTATTTCCCCGGATATGGAGCCGGCGGAAAATCATTCAGCACAGGTTTAGCTTATTACATTGTTTGGAATATTCCATACAAGAAGATCAAAGTCGCATTAAAAAAGGAGACACCTGAAGAACCTGAAGAGCCTGAGAATACTGAGAGTACAACCAATACAACAAATACCGGCAGGTGACTTGCGGGGTGCTTGGTACTGGGTAATGGGTTCTGGGTATTGCCGACCGGAAAGCAATCAGTCATTCTTCCTGCTGAATAATAACAACCCTATAAACGTCAGGAATCCATTCAACAATAACAATTCAAAGCCAAATTTATAGCCATTAAAAAGCTGAACAGAATATTTGCTCAGGAAGAAACAAATTACCGGCGAAAGGAGTGCGATAACAGGTGTTAATCTGTCATTAACTTTTCGTTTTGTAAATAATCCAAATGAGTAAAGTCCCAATAGCGGACCATATGTATAACCTGCAATGGTAAATAACTTATCTATCACTGCTTTGTTATTTAAAGCACTGAATATCAGAATGCTGATAAAGAATATCAATGCAATTGTAAGATGAACCCCGTACCTGATTCTTACAGCTTTTTTTTCTGAGATTCCCTCTCGCCGGTTAATCCCCAGGAAGTCGATGCTGACTGAAGTTGTCAGTGATGTCAAAGCTCCGTCGGCACTCGGGAATGCTGCTGAAATAAGCCCGATCAGAAAAACGATGCCTGCCATCGGTCCAAGGTACTTTAAGGCAATGGTCGGGAAAAGTTCATCAGATGCAGCGACATTTACTCCTTTGCTTTGAGAATATAATAATAAAAAAGCTCCCAGGAACAGGAATAACAGGTTGACAAAAACCAGGATCCCGCTGAAAGTAAACATGTTTTTCTGTGCTTCTTTTATGTTCTTACAGCTGAGATTTTTTTGCATCATCTCCTGGTCAAGGCCTGTCATGGTTATCGTAATGAACATCCCGGAAAAAAACTGCTTCAGAAAATGTCTTTCATGATGCCAGTCGGTGATGAACATTTTTGAAATATTGCTATGAGTAATATTTGAAAATAACTTTCCCAGCGGCATTCCCAATCCTTTACTTATATATATAATGGAGAGAACTACAGCTAAAAGCATGAATGTTGTTTGAAGAGTATCGGTCCAGATTATCGTCCTGATGCCACCTTTAAGAGTGTAAAGAATAATAAGGATGATAAAAATCAGTGCATTTACCCAGAAAGGTATATTCCATGTATCGAATACAAATATCTGTAATACGTTTATTACCAGAAACATCCTGAGAGATGCACCGAGGGTTCGTGAAATAATAAAAAATCCCGCACCAGTCTTATACGACCAGAAACCGAATCGCTGCTCAAGATAAGTGTATATTGAAGTCAGCTTCAGCCTATAATATAAAGGTAACAATACAAGAGCAATAACAAAGTAACCGAACAGATAACCCAGCACAACGACCATATAGCTGAACTGAGTGTCCTTTACCCACCCGGGAACAGACATAAAAGTAACTCCCGAAAGCGAAGCTCCTATCATACCATACGCAACTACAAACCATGGAGATATTCTGTTTCCGATAAAAAACGACTGGCTGTCGGCTCTTCTTGATGTTATCCAGGTGACAGTAAATAATAAAATGGTATATATCAGGAATATGCCGAGTATCAGGGTAGGTGACATAAACGCAAAAATTTTCAGGTACAAGGATAACAAAAAGTAAGCAACTCAAAAAATTCTCCGGTAGTTTAATAAAAAGCAATAATTGAACTATTTTTGTCTAAAAGCATCCATTATGAGTTTTACCGAGTTCCCATCAAGGCTCCTGGAAAATGCAGTTAATGAATTTGCATCACTTCCGGGTGTCGGAAGAAAAACAGCTTTCAGGCTGGTAATGAATCTGCTGCGACGCGATTCTGAGGAGGTTAAAAGATTTGGGGAAAGCATTATCAAACTTCATGAAGAGATACATTACTGCAAAGTGTGTAATAACATTTCCGACACAGAGATCTGCAGTATTTGCAGCGATGAAAAGCGCGATAAATCAATTATTTGTGTTGTTGAGAATATCCAGGATGTGATGTCAATCGAGAACACACGCCAGTATACAGGTTTATACCATGTGCTTGGAGGAATAATTTCACCAATCGACGGAGTCGGCCCTTCGGACCTGAAAATCGACACTCTTGAAGAAAAAGTAAAAGCGGGCGGGATCAGGGAAATTATTTTTGCATTAAGCACAACAATGGAGGGAGATACTACAAATTTTTATCTCTTCAAGAGGCTCAGTAAATATAATCCTATTATTACTACACTGGCCAGGGGTGTCGCAATCGGTGATGAACTTGAATATAC
>JBGOXH010000243.1:0-4414 GCA_041479075.1 Bacteroidia bacterium
CACAAAGCGATTTACCGATTTTTCCTCCTTTAGCTTTAATAAAGGTATATGTCATGCCACCTCCAATAATCAGGTTGTCTACCCTGTTGAGCAGGTTTTCAATAAGCATAATTTTATCAGATACTTTTGCACCACCCATAATTGCTGTGAAAGGATGCTGTGCATTATTAAGCACTTTGTCCATAGCAGCCAGCTCACTGTTGATCAGGAATCCAAACATGATCTTGTCTTTAGGGAAATAATCTGCAATTACTTCAGTGGTGCCATGTGCCCTGTGTGCTGTACCGAATGCGTCGTTAACATACACCTCAGCATAACCGGACAGTTTTTTTGCAAGCTCTTTCTGTTTTGCCTTCATCTCTGCTTTTGCTGCTTTCTTTTCTTCTTCGGTGGCTGTTTCGGGAAGAATAGGCTTCCCTTCTTCTTCAGGATAGAACCTCACATTTTCGAGCAATAAAATTTCGCCGGGTTTTAATGCAGCTGACATTTTTACAGCTGATTCACCCAGACAATCATCAGCAAACAGCACTTTCTGGCCAAGATATTTTTCAAGAACAGGCAGAACCGGTTTAAGTGAATATTTTTCCATTCGCCCTTCCGGCCGGCCCAGATGTGACATTAAAATAACCGAACCACCATCTTTAATTATTTTATTTATTGTTGGTAATGCACCCCTGATGCGGGTATCATCTGTGACCACAAAAGTTTTTTTGTCAAGAGGGACATTGAAATCTACTCGTACAATTGTCTTAATCCCTTTGAAATTGAAGTCCTGAATCATTTTCATATATCAAATGTTTTTAGGTTATTTATTAATATCAAATTTGCAGTACAAACCTAATTAATTTTTGTAATTGAAGAATAAATATAACTGAACTTATTTGTATTTTCCTGATGAACCCCCTTTGCCACTTCGTGGCATCTCCCCCAAGGGGGAGAAAATTTTCATCATTTAGCTGAATACTAGTTATGTCCAGGAATTTTTCCCCCCTGTGGGGGGAAATAAAAAGGGGGGTCTTTCGATAATAGCTGAACCTGAATTAAAAAGTTTAACTATTTTTGAAAAAAACTATGGCAAAAATTACACTAAAAGGAAATCCGGTTAATACTTCCGGAAATCTTCCGGCAAAAGGGACCAAAGCTCCCGAATTTACACTTGTTAAATCAGATCTGGGTACACTTAAATTATCTGAGCTTTCTGGCAAAAAATTAATATTGAATATATTCCCGAGTCTCGACACATCAGTATGTGCAATGTCAGTCAGGAAGTTTAACCAGGCAGCAGCAGGTATGACCAATGCAGCAGTTCTGGCAATCTCAAAAGATCTGCCTTTTGCTCACGGACGTTTCTGCTCGACTGAGGGAATCACCAATGTCATTACTCTATCAGGTTTCCGCGATAGTGCATTCGGAAAAGCATACGGAATAGATATAATTGATGGTCCGTTGGCAGGGCTTTATGCCAGGAGCATAGTTGTTATTGATGAAGCCGGAAAAATCATTTATACCCAGCTTGTTCCGGAAATAACCCAGGAACCCGACTATGATGCTGCTATCAGTGCATTGAAATAGCAATAATATTATATTATGAATTTCAGCCAGATACCGGGACAAAAAGAGACTATTGACAAACTTATCCGCTCAGTAAAGGAAGAGAGAGTAAGTCATGCTCAGCTTTTTTCCGGACCTGAAGGATGCGGATCTCTTGCTCTGGCACTGGCTTATGCTAGGTATGTAAGCTGTGAAAATCGTTCAGAAAACGATTCATGCGGAATATGCAAGTCGTGTGTGAAATATGAAAAGATGATCCATCCCGATCTGCATTTTGTATTTCCTGTTATTAAGAACAAAAAAGATTTTGAACCTGTAAGCGACTCATATATAGGGGAATGGAGAGAGTTTGTGAAGTTGTCGCCATATTTTACTTTAAACAGCTGGCTCAATTCGATTGAAGTTGGTAATGCGCAGGGATTGATTTTTGCATCAGAAGCCGGAGAAATTATAAAGAAACTGAGCCTTAAGGCTTTTGAATCTGATTTCAAAATAATGATCATCTGGCTGCCCGAGAAGATGCATCAGGCAACAGCGAATAAGCTTTTAAAAATGATCGAAGAGCCGCCTGAAAAGACACTTTTTCTTCTGGTTTCCGATGAGGTTGACAAAGTGATCCCAACAATTCTCTCAAGATGCCAGCTTATTAAAATTCCGGGGTTCAGAGATGAAGAAATAAGTAAATTTCTTATATGCAAATTCAATGCTGATAAAAACAAAGCATCTGGAATAGCAGGGATTTCTAATGGGAATATTATAAGGGCTGTTGAATTATTACAGAATGAAGATTCTTCTCTTCTTAATCTCGAGAATTTCAAACGTCTCATGCGGTTTGCATGGAAACGCGATATCATTTCTCTCATAAGCTGGTCCGAAGAAATCTCTTCAACCGGAAGAGAAGCTCAGAAAAACTTTATATCGTACTCTTTAAGGATTCTGCGCGAGAATCTTATGCTTTCACTAAACCAGCTTAAAAACAGATTAGTTTTCCTGGCAGGTGATGAAGCCGCTTTTTCGAATAATTTCCATCCTTTTATAAATCAGAATAACATTTATCCTCTTACCGAGGAATTTAATATTGCATATTCTCATATCGAAGCGAACGGTAATGCAAAAATTATTTTTCTCGATCTGGCGCTTAAGATTGCCAGACTCATACGGTGAACATACCGCAATAATTGAATTTAATGCATTTATTCACTATTTTTGCGCTGTTAATTCAGAAGCGTTCGATTTTTATGGCTGAAAATGATGAATTACAAGGGCAGGCTGGAGAAGAGATCCGGATGCCTGATATAAAATATAAACCAGGATGCAACAAGCTTGACTCTTTTAACTGGCTGAAAGATCTCCCTGATACTTTAAATGATAATGAGATTGTTGAGATTCGTTTTAAAAACACAAGAAAGGGATTCTTTCGGAATGTAAATAACCTGCGGCTTGAAATTGGCGATATTGTTGCAGTTGAAGCATCGCCCGGACATGATATTGGAAGAGTATCAATGATTGGCAGTCTGGTCAGGGAACAGCTTAAAGAGCTTAAAGTACATCCCTCCCCCGATGATCTTAAAAAAGTTTATCGCAAAGCCAAATCTGTAGATATTCAGAAGTGGGAAGAAGCAAAAATGCTTGAAACACCAACAATGCTCAGATCAAGGAAAATCTCCGAAGAGCTTAAACTTAATATGAAAATCGGAGATGTGGAGTACCAGGGAGACAAGACAAAAGCTATTTTCTATTATATTGCAGATGAAAGAGTCGATTTCAGGCAATTGATCAAAGTCCTGGCTGAGGAATTTAAAGTTAGAATCGAAATGCGCCAGATCGGTGCCCGCCAGGAGGCAGGAAGAATCGGGGGAATTGGATCGTGCGGGAGAGAGCTTTGCTGCTCTACCTATATAACTAATTTTATTTCAGTCACAACAACTCATGCAAAATATCAGGAACTTTCGCTGAATCCTCAGAAGCTTGCAGGACAATGCAGCAAGCTTAAATGCTGCCTTAATTTTGAAGTCGACTGCTATGTAGATGCCCAGAAAGCATTTCCTCCTAAAGAGGTACCCCTTGAAACAACCGACAGTATTGCATATTTTCTGAAAATGGAAGTTCATAAAGGATTATACTGGTATACTACAGATCAGCACTCAACTGCTAACCTGATCGCTGTGCCGGTGCAGAGAGTAAGGGAAATACAGGCAATGAATAAAAAAGGGATTAAAGCTGAACGACTGATTAATTTCGAAGAGATCGGGGAAAATGAAAAGGTTTCAGAAGATCTGCTAAAAAATAACAGCCTCACAAGATTTGACCCTGCTCCTCCCAAGAATCAAAATCATAAGCATTCCCGTAAGAAGAAACACAGGAGATTCAATGATAAGAAAAACAAATAAGAATGGTTGGTTTCTGATCTCCGGATTGCTGTTTCTAATCTGTTCATGCACCAGCAATGTGGTATTCATCGATTCAGTAACTTTGAAGAATAATACCTGGAGTCTGTTTGATAATCCGGAATTCAAAGTTCCCGTCACTGATACAATTAATAGCAACAATATATTTTTCACTATCCGTACCGGATCTAAATATCCTTTTCGCAATATTTATCTTTTTGTTACTGCAATTTCTCCCGTGGGAAAAAGCATTACTGATACGCTTCAGTACGATCTTGCTGACGAAAAAGGAAACTGGTATGGGAAAGGATCAGGAGATATTCACGAACTTAATCTGCCCTATAAGACAAATGTCTTTTTCCCGTCAAAGGGTACCTATCATTTTAAAATTCAACATGGAATGCGCATCGGGGATCTTAAAGCAGTATATGATTTCGGGTTGAGAGTTGAAAAGTTCAGCAAGTAAAATTTAAACC
>JBGOXH010000148.1:0-7001 GCA_041479075.1 Bacteroidia bacterium
AATACCCATTTCGAATGATGGCAGACCCTTTGCATAAGTTGCACTGCCACCGCCGCCAACCGGCATGAATCCTAAAGAGAATGCGAACTTTTCAATTTTATAAACTGCATAAATTGAAGGGAATAAAGGAGCAAACACCTTGCCTTTGTACACGTGTTCATTCAGACCAAAATCACCAACCTGGTCTCCATTAATATCCGGTCCTGCATATGAATTATCAATTTCTCTGTTCTGCCAGATCATCTGGTTTGAAAGGGAAAAATGAAATCCATTCTCCAGTTTCATTAATCCTGCCGGGTTATAGTAAACTGCATCAATTTCTTCTGATGCATTCCTGGCTGGGAGCCGAACCCATGTAGCACTCTGATTGGTATTGGTAACCAGACCGCCGGCAAAAAGAGTACCGGTAACTAATGTTCCGGTAAGAATAGCTAAGAATTTTCTCATAAGTTAGGTTTTAAGTTTAAAATTAACCATGGATTATGTGGGTTAATACAAAAATCCCCATTTGATTAATTCACAATTATACAATGTTTTTTGTGATCATTTTGCATAAAAACAGTGTCAAATATAGAAAAATATTTAAAATAACAAACAAGTCTAAAATAGTAAATTGATATATAGTTAATTATAAGATATGTAAAATACTGTTCGAAAATTTGTTAAAGTCGTATCACTCGCTCAAATTCTAATTTCAGAAAAGACCTGGAAGACATGCATGACAATTATTTCTTAATTCCCGTGAAGCAGAGTAAAATCTTCCATTAATCCATAATCCAGCATTTGATAGTCCTTCCCTGCCGGATAGCTTTTCACATTTCGCCAGAGCCATGGAGAGACAAACCCTGGTGCTGGATTGTTAAAATGAGGGCCAAGAAGATTCTTCAGGCTGCCAATTACTTTTACTTCAACTATGTTATTCCCTGATTTAATGAGATCAGTAACATCTGACTGGTAGGGCGGAAATGCAATTACTGTTGCCGGGGTTCCGTTAATGGTAACTTCTGCGATTGTACCTTTCCAGTTGTTCAGACTCACCAGATATTTCCCTTCAGGATTTTCTATGTTGAATTCTTTGCTGTATGTGACACCCCAGGAATAGAATGGCATTCCCTGTTCTTTCCAGCTGCCAGCTGTTAATAATTTAACAGGAGCCTCAATATACCAGCCTTTTTCTGCCGGTCTGACTGAAAAATCTCCCAGAATATAAACAGGTTCAATTTCGGCATGGATTTTCATGGGAGACACATTTAAAGATATTGTATTGTCTCCTTTCCTGACAAGTTTTCCGATGTTAAAAACGCCAAATTCCCTGTCAAGCCACCATTTGCCTTCTTCAGGTTTCACTTCATTTCCGTTTACAGTGACACTCCATAAATATGGCCGTTCTACAACTGCCTTAAAAGTTGAATAATCAAAGCTTTCTTTTACATTGAAATGATAAGTAACTGTAAATCCCGTATTTATACCAAATGTATCACGGTCAACAGTGCGGGTTTTAAACTGAACAGAAGTATTCCATGGATTGCCGTTTTTAAATCCGAAATACTTGAATACTTTATCAGCTGCGTTAAAGTTATGCAGGTCTTTAGTAGTCTCGCCTCCGACCGTAAGATCACAAAATTCGATTGTCATAACGTTATCAGGATCTTTCGTGATTATCATTGGAGAAGCAGAAACAATCGGGTTTAAATTAGTTGGTACATTCCTGATCGTCTGCTTTTCCCCCTTCACTTTAGGGATAAAAAGCATCAGGCTTCCTGCAGGAGGCAAAGAGAAGGAGAGAGCTATGGCTCTTTCTTCCCGGGAACATGGATAACCATTGATTTCACCGGTAATTGTATTAAGCTCAATTGCATCAGTCCCCAGAATTTTGAGTGACCCATTTACGGAGTTGGTCAGGCTTGAGTTGGTCAGAAAAAGTAACTGTCCATCATTAAGAACTCTCCGATGGTGATAGAGAGTTTCGCCTGAAACAGAATAGAAGCTTAAATAAGGGTTAGCGAAATATTCTGAAAGTGTTTCAGGTGTTAGATCTGTTAAAACATGGATTCTTTTAGCATTTTTTGAGAAGAAGCTGTTTAATTTCTTACTTGACGATCCATCTATCAGTGTCGGAACTGAGAATGCAATCAGGTTCCCTCCTCTGGCGACAAATTTCTTAAGAAGTGTAAATGTTGGAAGATCAAGGTTCTCCATCATTGGTGGAAGGACAACAGTGTAATAAGTGCATTGTCCCAGAATAAATCTCATGCCCCTGACAGAACCTAAATCTTTGATCATATTTTCTGATCCAAGATCGTATTCAACCTGATCCTTTTCAAGCTTTGTTATGAAGTTCTGGAACGTTTGTCCTATTTCTGCAGATTTTGGATTTGGTTTTATGTAAGAATCATACAACCAAGCAGATGTGGTAGGTTCAATGATCAGTATATCATTTTTTTGTTTCCCCGCTGAGAGCGCCATTGAAAGCCTTGCATAATGATCATTTATATATTTATAATCTTTCCACCAGGGCTCGTGGTATGTGAAAGTAAGTGGATAATCATATTTTCTTGCACCGGCAAGTGTGATATGCGACAGGTGCTGGTTCATCAGGTTTACACCAAGTACATATTCCCAGTCTCCCAGTCGTTTCATATCTGCAAATGTGAGCTCCCAGCCACTGCCACCGTAAGTTTCACTGAGCTTTCTCTGACGTCCTGTCTGGTTAGCGGCACTCGCAAGTTCTTTGACCGACCTTACATTTCCAAACTGAGCTTTAACTGAAGATTCATTGAACTGATTGAAGAGCATATCTATTGCCGGAACCTGGTGCCACGCATACATAGCCATATTATCGCCTCCCGGACGCATATTCGGCCATTCGTGTTCCCAGTAATGACCTGTGAATTTAAGGTTCAACTCATCACAATATTCAAAATATGGTTTCGACCAGCGTTCGATAAAAAGTAGCAGAAGTGTCTCTGTATAGTCATGTCTTACTTTTTTCCAGTCGCCGATCTCTTCATACAGGGAAGGAAGCTGAGTCCGCAGATCATAACCCCAATCATCATCGAAAACCTCAAAAAGATCAGGTGTCCAGCGTATTCCTCCAGGCGAATTAATCTGCGGTTCATCTGTGAATATCCCGGGAACAGTTTGTCCGAATTCAGATCCTACATACTTCTCATAACCCGTCAGAGTAACACGCAAAAATTTCTTAGTAACGCCAGGATATAGAAGATCGACATATGAAAATCCGCCGTACCAGTCGCTTTTGCCGTTATAGGTTTTTGAGAAAAGAATATACTTACCGGTTTGTCCTTTTTCAAACTCTAGAGATGTAGTAATATCTGAATATTTTCCGTTTTCTTCTTTCAGACACAGATAATATTTATATGCTGTATCAGGAAGAGTTTCAAATCTTGTCATCTTCAAACCCTGTCCCATGTTATATGATTCAGGCATCCGGTCCGGAACATGTCCGCCGCCGAAACCGCTGGGGTATGAATTCTCGTCATAGATCCAGACTTTCATTCCCAGCTCCTTACCTTTTTCAACGGTATATTTAAATAGTTCAAACCACGCATCAGAAAGATATTCAGTCACCAGGCCGGGACGAGGATGAATGATAACCTGACTGCTACCGGACTTCTTAAAATCGTTAAGGTAATTGTCTATTTCTGTTTTTGTTATTTTATAATTCCATACAAAGAAGGGAGCAGTAGTGTATTCAGCAGAAGGGGCTTTAAATTCCTCTTCTAATGCAGCGAAGTTGTTGATTTTTACTTCGTTGACACCTTCTTTTTGACAGGAAGAGAGACTGATTAATGTGGCAAATACCATGATTGATGATTTGAGGAGGGATGGCTTCATAGTCGACGTTTAATTGTAAGACATTAGGATAAATGAGTTCATACTACTGATGTGAATTTACAAATATTATTAATAATTGATTTAAAATAAAAGGAATCGAGGATCAGCACACCTGTGCGACTTCAATGTTCAGCAAATCTCCCAGCTTCCGGATCTTCGATGCAATGTGTCCGACACCTGCGGCGCAATGATGAGCCGGTCCGTAGCTGTTCCAGGTGTTGACGAATTTTTTCACTCCCAAAGGAAATTTGTAGCGGCTGTTTGTATTCCCTATTTCGAGTATCGGGCCGGGGACTGATTTCCCTTCTGCGACGAGAAGCATCAGCTTCCCGTCAGGTTTCTGGACAACAGATAACAATGTAATATCTCCGTGTTTTACCGACATTTCCACTGATAAACCTTTTCCTACTTTACCGTGATAAACTTCAAGCGGCTTCACTTTTATTTTGCCTTCAGCGATAGCCAGGTGTCCCGGACCATCATGTCCCATCAAAACTACATCGTCATTGAAATCAAGTGCATAGAACTCTGTGAATGAGCCTCCTGCACCAAAACAGTCCATTATTTTCATTGCCTGAACATTCTTAATCTCATATTCACCGGCAACAGGGATTCCCCTGGATGTCAGTAAGGAATTTGCTATAATAATGGAGCTGATAGCATCTTCATTTTCCTGAACACCGGTTCCGCTATAGAAATATGCCATTGATCCGAGATCATGTTTTTTAACCAGCTTGTCCAGAGCTGCTGATGTACGGGCAGCCTGATGCAAATCTGTATCAGAACATTTCTTGTCAATATTAAATTCCCTGTGAATTAATTTAAGACGATCTTTAACCTCATCAGGAGTAACCTTTCTTCTTATATCGGCCAGCTCATCGACCTCCAGCATTTCAATATGTCCGCCAAATCCTGCCAGCTGCAAGGTCAGATCAGTATAAACATCGAGCATGCCTCCATAATAATGGCCCATGCATCCCAGCCTGTTATGAGCCATTTTATTTGCTGCTGATGCAGCTTCTATCCACTCTTTAACCTCTGTCCAGACCTCTTTATCACCATGCAATACACCTGTTATCTGGTGAAATTTTATTCCTGCTCTCATGAAAACATTTGCTATTTCAGGTACCGGGCATGCAGAGACATTTGCCAGCCATTCACCAGTCATTTTAGTACGGTCGTTCAATTTGTTAAATATCTTATAATCAATAGATTTCTCCGGAGCAAGGTTTAAGATAATGACCGGAACTTTTGCTCTCTGAACGACGGGAAGAACAGTAGAGGAGAGTGCATAGGTTGTGACATAAAGAAAGATAAGATCAACATCAGCCTGCCGGAATTTATGGCCTGCATCCACAGCTTTTACAGGGCTATCGATAAGCCCGAGATTTATTATTTCAGCATCAAAACCAGCAAGCTTTTTACTGACCTCTTCAAGATATTTTTCAAGCCGTTCTTTAAGACCTTTGAACTGAGGCCAGTAAGCATCGAGACCGATTCCGAAGAGACCGATTTTTAGGGAGTATTTGTTTTTCATTGAAAGGAGCTAATTGATTTATAAATATAACCATATTAATTGGGTTATGGAATTTTCCTTCCTTTCATTTCAGACCATTTCCTTCGACATTCGGCCTCATCCCCCAGCCCCTTTCCGCTTTGCGGAAGAAGGGGAGTAGATTGATGATGCAAAAAGTATCCCCCGCTCTCTTGGGAGCGGGGGACGGAAGGGGATGAGGCGAGTTTTTAGAATTTCCCGCTCAGCCTCAGACTGTAATTCCTCTGTGGCTGAATATCTCCAGGGCGCCCCATATATTCTGTGTTTGTTAAATTTTTAACAGCAAACGACAAAGTGAGCTTGCTGCTCAGTTTATATCCGCAAAAGGCATCCATGAGAAAATATCCGGTATTATGTTTTCCCCAGTAATCCGGAAAACCCGGGAGGATTTTTTCACCCATCTCTTCAGTCAGGAAAAAACTATCGATCCTTAGAATTTTTGACCTGACATAAAAGTCCAATCCGGATTCAAATTTTTTCCACGAGATATTCAGGGATATATTTCCTGAATGCTTTCTTCTGTATTTAAGGTATTGATCGGTATTCTTATTAGTTTCTTTGAAAACTTCCACAGGATAGATATATGTATAACCTCCTCTTAATGTTGTATTTACCTTTCCAAATGATCCTGTAAGCATAAGCTCAAGTTCACCACCATAAATTCTTGAATATTCAACGTTTGTAGCTTTGAATCCAACTTTGTGGCTAACGGTATCAGTAAACAGGGAGAATTCTATCATATCAGTATTCTGTGACATGAACAAGGATACATCAGTCTGTCCTGTAAATTTGCCGAGCATAATGCCCTGTTTTATTCCAATCTCTGTACTCCAGCACGATTCCGGCTTTATATCCGGATTAGGAAGGATAATTACAGAACCTAACGTAGTGGAAGCATGTTTTTCTGCTATTGAAGGAAACCTGTACCCCTGGCCGAAGGAAGCTCTGAGAAATGTATAAGTTGCTGCCTGCCAGTTGAGACCTGCCCTGAAAACAGGGACGATTTTATCTTTTACACCATCAAGCGAATTTTGCTCGACTCTTACACCGGCAACAGCTTTCAATTTTTTAAATGGACGTACTTCGAACTGCGTATAAACTGCTAAGTTCAAACCTTTATGATCGTTGTACATATTTGATTTTACCAGGTTGTAATTTTCTGAAAGTCCGCTTATAATATCCAGAAAATCAGCAAGCCTGTGCCATAACTGATATTCAGTAAATAAGGAATATGCATCACTGTTCGTTTTTTCACTTTCAGGAAACCGGTTCAGTGATGACTGAAAACGCATCCTCAGATCATGTCTGTAACGATCGGTTTTTTTCAAAGAGATAAACGGATCGACAGCGAAAAAACTGCCATGCAGTTGAATCGTTGCTGAGTCCTGCTGTTTCAATGCTCCTGTTTTGGCATTTTCCCAGAGTACAAAATCTCTTTTAACTGTGTATCCGCTGTTCAGGTTTATTCCATAGGTCAAGCCTTCTAACTTGTTACTGAAATGTTTTAGCTTCAGGCTTATACGTCCGAGCTTTTCTCCGTTCAGCCTTCTATAACCTTCATCGTCAAGGAGGCTGGCGCTTACACCAA
>JBGOXH010000126.1:0-8038 GCA_041479075.1 Bacteroidia bacterium
AATTTGAATAAAAGATATATGAGATTTTTAAGAAAATTATTATCGCTGATTGTTCTTAGCCTTCTTTGCGGAGTCTCTCTCGCGCAGCAAGTTCCGATGTACAGCCAGTATATCATGAACGGCTTTCTCGTGAATCCATCATTTGCCGGACGTGATGGTTATACAACTGTTACACTTACCGCAAGAGAACAATGGGTTGGGCTTGAACATGCACCTGCTACTTTTGCTGCAAGTTTCCAGACACGTATCCTGAAAAACAGCTATATCTCAAAATCCACTTCTGTAAGGAAGAAACTTATCAAGCCCACAAGAGGTGGTAAGGTAGGCCTTGGTGGTTATATATTTAACGACAATAGTGGGATAATGAGGAGGACAGGACTCCAGGCAGTTTATGCATATCATATTTCTATGGGAAGGACAGATGGGGTGCCAAATGACTTTGCTCTTGGTCTTGCATTTACTGCATACCAGTTCGCAATAAATACAGATAACCTGATCTATGATCCCAATGATCCATTCCTGAATAATTATGACAGGTCAGTTTTTATACCTGATTTTAACTTCGGTGCAAGTTTTACAACAGTTAAATATTATGTCGGATTCGCAATGACCAATATAACAAGAGGTTCGCTAATGTTTTTTGATACTACACCTATTAATCGAAACGAACTTGGCCACTATTTCCTTACCGGTGGATATAAATTTGAAATTGTGCCAAATACCTGGAAGATCGAACCATCGGCTTTCCTGAAATCATCCGACATGTTCTCACGATCGATACAGATGGACCTCACCGCCAGGGTATATTACAAGAATGATTATTGGCTGGGTTTATCATGGAGAACAAACGATGCAATAATTCTCCTGTTAGGATTTAAGTATGACAGGTTCCATTTCGGTTATGCAGTTGATTTCGCCCTGACAGATATCAGAACGCAAAGCTTTGGCACTCATGAAATAACACTGGCGGTTAAATTTGGCGAAAGCGCCAGAAGATACCGCTGGCTTAACGCATTTTGATTTTGTTGTTTTATACATAATATGTCCAAAGGTATCGTAACCAGGTTTACCGGTACCCTTTTGCTGCTGTTTTTATCATTAATAAAAGGATATCCCCAGGATACCACTGTGTATCCTGTTAGACTTATGTTCTATAATGTTGAAAATCTGTTTGATATCTATAATGATTCGCTTAAAGACGATGATGAGTTTCTTCCTGCAGGAGTGAGACGATGGAATTACCAGAGATATGAAAAGAAATTAAACTCGCTTCACAAAGTTATTATCGCAGCAGGGGAGTGGAATCCTCCTGCATTAGTCAGTTTTTGTGAAGTTGAAAACCGGAAAGTACTTGAGGATCTTGTATTTGGAACAAATCTTTTGAAATATAATTATGGAATAATTCATGAAGATTCTCCCGATTCAAGAGGTATAGATGTTTGTCTTATTTATAGGAAAGATTATGTGAATGTCCTTGATTATAAATATTTTATACCACCGGCATCTGATAATGAAAAATTTCTGACAAGAAGTGTCCTTTATTTAAAGTGTACAATTTTGAAAGATACTATTCATTTATTTGTCAATCACTGGCCTTCAAGAAGAGGAGGTGTGCTTGCAGGAGAGACCCAACGTCTGAAAATTGCTGAAATGGTTAAGAATAAAACCGATTCAATTGCTTCATGTTCAAATGGAAAAGCAGGAATAATAATTATCGGAGATTTTAACTCAACACCCGATGACCAGACATTAAATCTGCTTTCAGGAAAATTAAAGTCCGGATTATCAATGATAAATCTGTCAGCAGGTTTGCCGGCAGGGACTGGTACATACCGGTATATGGGGATATGGGAAATGATTGACCAGGTCATTCTCTCAGATGTGTTTATCGAAGGGAAGAGCGGACTGTCTACAGGTCCCGGGATGCTCAGGATTTTTCAGCCTGATTTTCTTCTGCAAAACGATCCGAAATATCCCGGGCAAAGCCCTTATTCGACTTACCGGGGATACAAATACCAGGGAGGATTCAGTGATCATCTCCCTATCCTGCTCGATCTTAAGATGAAGTAGAGTCGTCTGAAGGTGTCAAACCGATTTCTTTACCTTTCCTGATCATCAGTTTCCTTGCAGCGTCATGTTCATTAGGGATTATGCCGTCAAGAATTGCTTCTCTTATCGCGCTCTTGATAAGCCCCACTTCTTTCCCTGGTTTGATTCCAAATGTTTTAATAATTTCGTCACCATCAACAGGAGGCTGGAAATTTCTGATTGCATCTTTCTCCTCAATCTCCTTAAGCTTTCTCCTGACATATCTGAAATTCTCAAGGTGCTGTGTTTTTTTTTCTTCATTCTTCGATGTAATGTCAGCTTCACAAAGAGCCATCAGATCGTCAATATCATCACCTGCTTCGAAAAGTAACCTTCTTACTGCCGAGTCTGTTACTTCCTCCTGCGATAAAACAATTGGCCGCAGATGAAGATCAACCAGCTTCTGAACATATTTCATATTCTCATTCAATGGGAGTTTAAGCTTACGAAAAATATCAGGGATCATCTTTGAACCAATATATTCATGTCCATGAAATGACCAACCCGTTTCCTGAATATATTTTTTTGTTACAGGCTTGGCAATATCATGAAGCAGGGCAGCCCATCTAAGCCAAAGATTATCAGTGTGTTTAGAAATATTATCGAGCACTTTTACAGAATGAAGAAAATTGTCTTTATGTGCTTTGCCCTCCTTTTTGTCGATTCCTTTCATATTATCGAGCTCAGGAAAAATGATCCGGAGAAGTCCCGATTTTTCAAGCAGAATAAAACCTGTCGAAGGGCGATCGCACACTATTATTTTATTCAGTTCAGCAATGATCCTCTCCTGTGAAACAATTCTGATACGCTCAGCATTTTTTGTTATTGAACCGAAAGTGCCTGCCTCAATTGTGAAATTCAGCTGTGTTGCAAACCTTATCGCCCGGATCATTCTAAGGGGATCATCGGAGAAGGTTCTGTCAGGATCTAAAGGTGTTCTGATAATTTTTTTCTTAAGATCATTTATTCCGTCAAATGGATCAAGAAACTCACCAAAAGTTTCCTTATTTATACTGATAGCCAGAGCATTAATTGTAAAATCTCTTCTTTTCTGATCATCCTCAAGTGTGCCATTTTCTACAACCGGCTTTCTCGATCCCCGCTTATACGACTCCTTCCTGGCACCAACAAACTCAATATTATAATTACCGCATTTAAACATTGCAGTGCCGAAATTTTTAAAGACACTTACCTTAATATCCGGATCTATACGTCTGGCACTCTTTTTTGCTATTTCAATGCCGTTACCAATTACTACAATGTCAATATCTTTTTCCGGGTGATCCCTTTTTAAAAGGCAATCCCTGACCCAACCCCCGATAACGAAAGCCTTAACTTTTTCAGCTGTCACCACCTCTGAAAGTGTTTTAAAAACCTTGTCATTTAGACATATATGCATATATAGATATGACAATTTGTTATCGAATCATGACAAAGTTACAATTTATAACCAATTTTTTTTAAATTAGAATGGATGTGAAGTTATGGCATGATGATTGAAATATTAGAATATATTTGAATCAGAAATAATCAATTTTATTAATAAAATATGACAGAGCACTTAACGAAAGAAACCTTTTTAAGTAAGGTATTCAATTATGAGAAGAACAAAGAATGGAAATATGAAGGTGAAAGGCCTTGTCTTATTGACTTTTATGCTGATTGGTGTGGCCCGTGCAAAATTGTAGCACCTGTTCTTGAAGAGTTATCAAAAGAATTTGAAGGTAAACTTGATATCTATAAGGTCAATACAGAGGAAGAACAGGAGCTTTCCTCCGCATTTGGAATCAGAAGCATTCCATCCTTCCTGTTTGTTCCGGCCGCAGGTCAGCCGCAAATGGCCATGGGTGCTTTACCTAAGGAAACCTTTATTAAAGCATTCAAAGATGTCCTTGGTGTAGAAAAATAAGCAGTTGGTCAAAAAAACGACCTAAACCTCAAAAAATACAGGTTTTGACGAAACATTTACTCTCTTTTCACGTTTAATATCATGAAAAAGGTAGTAACATAAGGTTACATGAATTTTTTCATGGATTTAGGTTTAGGGTAGTAGTAAATCAGGACTTCGGTCCTGATTTACTTTTTATACCAGATCCTTGAAAATGCTGTTAATTTCCTCTTCAGTCGTGTGCAATTTCTTCTGGCATTGCCTTATAAGCTCTGAAGCACGTTTTACTTCGACTGCCAGTTTATCGACATCAAGATCACCGCTTTCAATTTTGCTGAGTATCTTTTCAATCTCAACAACTGCTTCATTAAATGAAAATTCTTTCTTCGCCATGATATATTCTTGGTTTAAACATCTTTAAGCTGGACGAAGTCTGTGACTTCGTCCGGTATCAAATAGTAGTCTGAGACTACAACTTACTAACTGCGAAGTTACAAACTTCGCTGAGCTTGTAGAAATTTGGTGGTCTTCTTTTATCTTGTATCTTTTATCTTTTGTCTTTCCATTACCTTGCTTCTTGCCCTTCCATCACTAAATTGAGTATCAATGACTTCCTCTTCAGTTAACTGATTAATACTTTTTATAATTTCCCCATTTTTTATTGTTATTGTATATCCTCTTTTAAGCACATTCTCCGGATCCAGAATTTTCAAAGTATTAAGTAATCCGGATGTGCTTGTCTTCATTTTTTCGAGCAGATTCAGGGTGAAATTCATCAGGTCGATTCTGCTTCTTTCAATTTCCGATTTTCTCGCAAGTGACAATGTCCCTGTTGCTGAAATCAATCTCGATTTTTGATTTGCTGGCAACAAACCTGCTCTTAAAATATAGTCTTTTCCGAAATTAATCATTTCTATTATTCTGACGGAAAGCATTTCTTTTTGACCTGAGAGCATGAGCCTTGCAACCGGTATCAGGTTCAGTCTGTAAGACTCTATCATATTACGGTTATCCTCAAGAATAGACCGTGAACTTTCAACAATTTCAGAGCTGATTTCATTAATATGATTTTCAGCTTCAGCAACTGATTCAATAATGAAATCAGCGACAGCTGTTGGTGTTTTAAGTGCCTGAAAAGCAACCATATCTGTCACTGAAAGATCTTTTTCGTGTCCGATACCAGTCAGCACAGGAATCGGGAACTGAGTCACATAATATGCAATATTATAGTTATCGAACCAGCTCAGATCGGTCTGAGAGCCACCACCCCTTATTATGACTGCAACATCAAACAAACCCTGAAATTCTGCTACGTCATCGAGTGCATTAATTACACTTTGTTCAGTTTCAATACCCTGCATGACTGTTTCGAAAAGAGCAGTATAAAATACATATCCGTAACTGTTCTTTTTAAGATGATTGATAAAATCAGAATAACCGGCTGCGTTTTTTGAAGAAATTACTGCTATTTTTTGAGGAGACATCGGGAGACGGATTCCCTTATTCATTGAAAAAACTCCTTCTTCCTCAAGTCTTTTTATAATCACTTGCCTTTTCAATGCCATCTCACCAAAAGTGAATGATGGATCGATGTCAGAAATTACCAGGCTGAGTCCGTAAAGCTCATGGTATTCAACTTTTGTTCTGATAAGTATTTTCATCCCTTCCTGAAGCGATTCACCTGTTATGCTTTCAAAGAATGATTTGAGAAACCTGTAGCGGTTACTCCATATAATTGCTTTTACTCTTGCCCTTACATTTTTTTCATCAGGCTGTTTTTCGATCAGCTCAAGATAGCAATGGCCGGCATAATTTTCCTTCATCTCAGAAATCTCTGCTACAACCCAAAAAAGGTCTGGCAAAGCCATATAAAGAGAATCCTTTATTATCTGCTGTAGTTCTGTTAATGAAAGTTTTTCAGTCATGATCAATAAGAGAGCTTCACAATTTTATGAACAAATGTACCAATACCTGTCGTTAATCTGATGAAATATAGTCCCGGATCCTTATTAAAAAGAGCCGTTATCCTGAGTTTCCGTCCGGCATATTCTCCGAGGTCATTTTTATAAAAAGTAACTCCGGACGATGAGAAAATCTCGACAGTTACATAACCGGGAGCCTCACTGAAAATAACATCAAAGCTTCCGGTGGTAGGGTTAGGCGCAATAACTGATTCATTATCAGGAATAACGAGATGATTCTCCTGAAGCTTTTGCAGTGTTTTTACCATATCCGGAATCCCATAACCATAAAGTGAATCCGGCATATTAAATCTGTCAGCTGAAGAATGCAGAGCCTCAATGATTTCATAATTAGTGGCATCAGGGACAGCTTCCATCAGGCATGCAGTCATTCCGCTTAAAACAGGACAAGAAAAAGAGGTACCGCTTGCTATTCCGACTAATGAGACAGAAGTTTGTACGGTTACATTTACTCCCATTGCCGAAATATCAGGCTTTATTCTTCTGTCAAAAGATGGTCCGGCCGAAGAAAAATATGATATTATTTTATTATCATCAACGGCACCGACAGCCACAACGCTATCTCCATCAGCAGGTGCAATTATATGTATCCAGGTATTATCTCTTTCATTTCCTGCGCTGTTAACTACCAGTATTCCTTTTGAAGCTGCAATGTCGGCTGCACGTGTTACAAAAGCAGTATTGCCATCGAGATCGCTGTATTTATAATTAAGTATGGAATTATCAAAATAGTAATATCCTAGTGATGAGGATATTATATCGGCACCGGCACTATCCGCGAATTCAGCTCCTGCTGCCCATAAATCTTCTTCAGACGAAAACTCACTTGACACATCTTCTGTCCTTAAAAGCAAAAAATCGGCTTCTGGAGCTGTTCCCTGTATTATACCTTCAATTTGTCCGGCTAAAACTGAAAGAACAGCTGTCCCATGTGTATGGTAGTCATATACAAATTGGTCATTATCAACGAAATCGAAGGTTCCTATTATTCCATTGCGGTTGCGTAGATTATTCAGAGAGGAGATTTTGTCAGCATTAAAAAAACCTCCATCGAGAACTGCAATTAAAATACCACTTCCATCAAATCCTGAAAGATGAAGAGGATAACCATTTAACATTGTTATAGGTCGGTCGAATGAAGGAGCGATTGCCTGTTCAATGGTAAAGTCAAGCTTATCTTTGTAGAGGCTTTTAACGACAGGGTCCTTTACGACCTTAACATCTGCTACAAAAGCGAGCCCGAGAAGAGTATCCGGATCAATAAATGTCTGGGTCTTGAACAAGGCTGTATTAAGCCATTTTGAGGTACAATGTAATGTAAATCCGAGAGCTGAAATCTGGTTCAGATATCCGGAATAGACCGGGACATCTTGGTAGTTGAGTACTGCAATCCCTGATTTTTCCCTCCGGTTAATGGCTTTTTCCGAAAGAAGATCCGATAGTGAATAATCGTCAATTGAATTTGCCGCTTTATCCCTGAAATAAACCCTGTAAAAATAATTGTATCCTCCCCCCTGTCCAAAAAGGGAAGTCTCTGCGAAAACAAATACCAGGAGAAGGAAAACTTTGATTCCTCTTTTCAGAAAAAGAGTAATTTCATTCATTATCTTAGAACACCGGTTTTTTCAGGATCAGCAATTTTATCCTTATTCTTTTCAAGACTATCGATAAAATTAGTTGCATCAATATCCATTTGATGGTCATTTGTTATTCCTGAAACATAGTTGATTTCATATTGCAGTGTACCATCTTCTTTATAGATGAGCCATTTACCTTCGCGCAGATTATTTTTATATGTTCCTGAAACCTCCTGTTTCCCATCGCTGAACCATACCTCAAATTTACCATTTAACATCCCACCTGCGTAAAAAGCTTTCAGGTAAATCTGACCATTTGCAAAGTACTGCAGCCATTCTCTATCTTTTATTCCATTTGTATAATTTAATTTTTCGGCGATGGTACTGTCAGGAAAATATTTCAGAGAGGGTCCATTCCTGATATTATTTGAATACTCTTCTTCATTTATAAGATATCCATTCACATATTGGGAGTAGAATTTCCATTTACCCTCTTTAAGCTG
>JBGOXH010000219.1:0-5065 GCA_041479075.1 Bacteroidia bacterium
ACCTGAATCAGAAGGAACAAGGGTTTATGTTACGGGAGCAACTATATTTAAGACAGCTTCTAAAAAGAATTACAATTTTAAATTCTCGTTTGAATAAACCCGCCCCCTTCCTCCCGCTTCTCCGCCAGTTGGCGGATTCGCGGGACAAGCTCTTCAAAGGGGGAAATTAACTAGTAACCAGCAACCAGCAACTCTTCATTAGAAGGTGCATTTATTGTTTATACAGATTTCAAATAATTCACCAACCCCTTTTTCTCAATAATTTCCTTTAACTTTTCCGGAAGAGGCTCAAATCTGAATTTCTGTGAGCCGATTATTATTTCTCCAAGGTCGAAGCTTATTTCTACATTATCACCAGGTTTATAAGCTTCAACTGCTTCTTTGTGAACAATAAGCGCCAACCCCTGGTTAATTGATGAGCGATAAAAAATCCTGTTAACCGATTTTACAATCACTGCTTTAACACCTGCATGCGCCAGTCCGACTGACGGATGCTCCCTGGAGCTGCCACAACCGAAATTATCGCCAGCGATAATAATATCCCCTCTTTCGACTGCTTTGCTGAATAATGGATCAAAATCTGCAAAGAGCAACGGCAATATTGATGCAGGATCTGAGCTTAATATATTATAGGTATGCTTCCCGGCAAACATCTGATCAGTATTAAAATTATCCACATCAGTGTAGTTCCAGACATTTCCCGATTTTCTGTTCTCACCCGATTTGATCTCAAAAGTCTTGCTCTGGGCTGCTTTATAAGGATATTTTTCCTTGCCCGGCTCTTTTCGTGGATCAGTAATTACTCCAGTAAGTGCTGATGCACTGACTGTTGCAGGTGATGCAAGGTAAATTGATGCCTCTTTGTTTCCCATTCTGCCTAAAAAATTCCGGTTGGCAGTCGATATCACAGTATGCCCGTTTGCCGGAATACCTTGGCCGGTTCCCAGACAGGGGCCGCATGACGGAGTCAATACATTTGCTCCGGCTTCAATCAAATCATTTAAAAGCTCTTCATTGATCGCTTTCACGAATATTTCTCGGGAAGCAGGAATAATATTTAACTGGAATCCTTCTTTAATCTTATTGCTCCTCAAAATTCTGGCAGCAACACGAAGATCTTCGATCCTTCCATTTGTGCATGTGCCTATAAGTCCTTCATGGACGACAGTTCCTGAAACTTCATAGACCGATTTTATATTATCAACATTGTGAGGGGCAGCAACTACAGGAAATATCTTATCCAGATTAATTTCAATCTCTTTGAAATATTTTGCATTCTTATCAGCCCATACTCCTTCAGTTTTAGTCTTCAGAAAGTCTTTTAAAATTTCATCAGCTGGGAAAACAGCATTTTTAGCACCCATTTCCGATGCCAGGTTTGCTATTGTCATTCTGTCGGAGATATTCAGATTTTTTATGCCGTCCCCGTGATATTCAATTGACATATAATTTGCCCCGTCTGAACCAATCATGCCTATTATCCAAAGCGACAGATCTTTGGCTGAGACACCCGCTTTCAGCTTGCCACTTAGAGTAATTTTTATAGATTCGGGTACCCTGAACCAGGTCTCACCTCTTTTCCATATTCCGGCAGATTCAGTCCGGTCAATTCCTGCAGCAAATGCATTGAAAGCCCCGGCTGTTGAGGTATGACTGTCGCTGCCTACAATCAACATACCAGGTTTTGCGTGGTTTGCCATAAGCTGATGACAGATCCCTTTTCCGGAGTCATAAAAGTTTTTAATTCCCTGTTGACGAACAATATCCCTGATATCCTGGTATTGTGTTGCCAGTTTTGCATCAGCGGGAGGAGCATTATGATCAAGAACCACCAGCATCTGACCCGGATCTGCAACTTTTTGTCCACCCATCATCTGGAAAGTTTTAAAGATACTGGAGGTATTATCGTGTGTTAATATAATATCCGGCCGGGCGAAAATGATTGCACCTGCGGGTGCATTAAATATCTTCTCAGCGAATGTGTATTGGTTCATATTATTGATTTTCAAGTAGTTGAATAGTGATATTTATTGTAAGACATCCCCCTAACCCTCCCGCTTCGTTAAAACTTCGCGGGACAAGCTCTTCCAAGGGGGAATTAAACGGGTTCATCTAATTTAGCAAACCTCCTTGTTGATATATTTCATACTGAACCTCCGAAAATGGTTCTGCATGCACCGATTTGTTATTTCTAAGGTTAATGATTTCACCAGTAAGTAAATTTATTCTGACAGAATCTCCATTGTTCAGATCCAGATCATTTAAAGATTTACAGGTTATAATCGGGAATGCGGCATTTATAGCATTTCGCTCATAGATTGCACCAAAGGATTCAGCAATGATGCATTGTATTCCAAGCGATATAAAACAATCGACAGCCTGTTGCCTTGAACTGCCGGATCCAAAGTTTTTCCCTGTAACGACAATGTCCCCGGGGTTGGCTTTCTTCGCAAAATCTTCAGATCCTTTGAGATTGTCGAAAGTATATTGTCCCATTTCTTTTAAATCGGTTATTGCCAGATACCTGTTATGAAAGATCATGTCAGTATCAATATTATCTTTCAGTATCATCCATATCCTGCCTTCAATAACCGATGGTTTTAAGGATTCAGCACCTGGTTTTGAGTGAGGCTTTATTATTTCTCCTGATTTTTTAATGTTTATAAAAGTTGAGGGTTCAGGTGGAATTTTATCAGGAGTTGTGATATACCCTGCAATTGCAGAAGCAGCTACCACATCCGGAGAGGCCAGGTAAACATCGCCTTTACCCTGTTTTCCGGGAAAGTTCCTGTTTCCGGTGCTTACAGTAACTTCGCCTGGTCCGTTTTGTCCGACCTGGCCGGCTGCACACCCGGCACATCCGGCATTTGAAACAAGGGCTCCTGCTTTCTTGAAAATATCCAGTATTCCTTCAGCAAGACATTTTTTCCAGATTGTATCAGTAGCGGGTACAATTTTAAGTATAACACCTGGTGCGACCTTCTTCCTTTTAAGAATAGCTGCTGCTCTTTGCATATCTGTCAACCGGCCGTTTGTACAGCTGCCAATGAAAGCAGAATCGATTTTTTTACCGTGTACGCTTGCGACATCAACTGTATCATGGGGTTCACCGGGACGTGATACCATTGTAACAAATTTTGTTACATCGATTTCAAAGCTCTTTTCGTATGGGGCATCAGGATCTGCAAAAACAGGGTTGAATTTAATGTTTGATCGCTCCCTGCAATAATTGATTATTTCTGCAGAAGGAGGAAATAATATAATTATTGCACCCATTTCTGTTGCCATTGATGAAATAGTGATCCTGTCGTCCAGTGTCATTTTTTCAATGCAATTACCATAAAACTCAATTGAATGACCTAAAAGTGTATTTGCACCGTAAATCTTCAGAAGATTCAGAATGAAATCTTTTGAAGTGACTCCACCTGGCAGATCGCCTTTAAATAGCATTTTTACTGAAGGCGGAACCTTGAACCAGATTCTGCCTTTATTCCATGCTGCAGCTATATCCATATCTCCCATTCCCTGCCCGAATGCTCCCAGAGCTCCGAGGATATTGGCATGTGAATCTGTAGATACAGCTGTTGCACCAGGGAAAACACAACCTTCATCAATCATGATATGTGTTCCAATACCTGCATCGATATCATATACCTTGATTCCGTTTTCGCGTGCAAAAAGCCGGCAAATATGCTGATTTACAGCATATTTCTGATCCGATCCGGTCGGATTACAGTCAAAAGTAAATATCGTTTTATCAGGATTCTCAATTGTCAATCCATGATCTCTGATATTCTTTACGACATTTGCACCGCCAAAATCGCGAGCTGCCCGGATATCAATTTCAATATCAATTATTTCTCCTGCATGAACAGAATTGTACTTAGAATGGAGCGTAAGTATTTTTTCAAGCAACGTCATTGCCATAATCTGAAAATATAAGAAGCGTCAGTAAAGAATTTCTTTTGATCTATTTGAATTGAGCCCTGTAATCTCTTGGTGAGATACCTTCGACTTTCCGGAACTGTTTATTAAAATTTGAAATGCTTACAAAACCACATTCAACTGCAATATCATGAACCTGGTAATCAGTTTCGCGCAGAAGATAGCATGCTTTGTTTGTTCTGACACGGTTAAGGTATTCAACAAACCCGGCTCCACAGTTTTTTTTGAAGAACCTGCTGAAAGTAAAGGGGCTCATCCGTGCTATCTTCGAGATTTTTTCAAGTGAAATCGGTTTAAAATAGTTCTCCCTGATATAAGTATAAACATCGGCCATCTTCTTGTTTCCCCTTTCGTCGTAGGCCTGCTTGTAATTCTCAGAACATAACAATATTTTCTTTTCCGAATCACACATAATTCTGAGGACATTAAAAAAGTCAATCATTTTATTAATGCCATTATTACTTACCATCTGAACCAGATGCTTTTCAGCTTTTTTAGCATCCTCTACAGAAAATCCAATTCCTCTTTCAGCCAGAGCGAGAAGCTCTCTGACACAATGCATTTCATGCTGTGAAAGCAATCCGTCTCCAAGTGACGATTGCTTAAAATGTACCATAATTCCATGCTTTTCAGGAAGGCTTTTATCGTTCTTGTAATAATTCCATGAATGCGGAATGCTGCCAGCGATGAGAACCATATCGTACTGATCGAACAATTCAACACTATCGCCAATTATTCTGGTTCCATTGCTCTTTATATTCAGTACGAGCTCAAACTCCGGGTGAAAGTGCCACAGCCCGCCTGTATCAGTTATATAATCAGCAGTGAAGCCGCCTCCGTCATCATATGAAATTTGTTCCAGTTCAGCAACCATAATTTAATATTGATGTTTAATCCGGTGACTATCAAATTTAAGCAATATTTTTTTAAATTTTTATTATGAATTCATCATAATATTTTTTAAAAAATTTGACTTTTAATTTTTATTGTGTAAATTTGGTACCAAACTCATGCTATTGGTATAAGAGGAGACAGCAAGGGATGGAGGTGAAAATCAACAGGATTGTATTGCAGACATTGACTTTCACATCTGGAACCTGAGGAATAGCGCCAGCTAACC
>JBGOXH010000084.1:0-10745 GCA_041479075.1 Bacteroidia bacterium
CAGTTTTTTGTTTCGCTCGAAGATGAACTTATGAGAATCTTTGGTTCTGAACGGATAGCAGGAATAATGGATAAACTGGGACTTAAAGATGGTGAGATGATCCAGCATTCAATGATCACAAAATCAATTGAAAGAGCTCAGAAAAAGGTTGAAGAAAACAACTTTGGCATCCGGAAAAGACTTCTTGAATATGACGATGTGATGAATTCGCAGCGAACAGTCATTTATAAGAAAAGGAGACATGCTCTACTTGGTGAGAGATTAAGTGTTGACGTTGCAAATTCAATGTATGATGTTACAAAAAATCTTGTTGAGACTTACCAGGATGAAGGAGATTATGAAGGCTTTGATCTTGATCTTATACGCTCATTTTCAATGGATTCGCCTGTTAAACAACAGGATTTCCTGAAGGGTCAGACCAATGAAGTTATCGATGAAATTTATACTAAAGTCCTTGATACGTACAAAAGAAAGGTTGAGTCAATTTCACAACAGGCTTACCCAGTTCTGAAGGATGTTTACGAACGAATGTCGCATGTTTACGAAAATGTTGTTGTTCCCATTTCGGATGGCGTGAAAGTATTTCAGGTGGTTACTAACCTGAAAGCTACTGCTGAATCGGAAGGTAAAGAGCTGGCTAAAGCCTATGAAAAAACTGTTGTTCTGGCGACAATTGATGATGCATGGAAAGAGCAATTACGTGAGATGGACGAATTAAAAACGTCTGTACAGAATGCCACTTATGAGCAGAAAGATCCTCTTCTTATCTATAAGTTTGAGTCTTATGAATTATTCAGGGCGATGATCATTAAGGTGAATAAAGATATAGTCAGTACTCTTATGAAGGGACATATTCCTACACAGGACCCTGAACAGGTAAAAGAAGCACAGCGACGTCGCCAGGTTGAAAATCTGAGAACTTCAAAAAGCGATTTTTCTCAATATAGCAGTACCGGAGGTGGTGGTGGAAGCGACAAGGATCGTAAAACTGAACCTGTCAGGGTCGATAAGAAAGTAGGGAGGAATGATCCATGTCCCTGCGGCAGCGGTAAAAAATACAAGCAATGCCACGGTATGCAGCAGGCAGCCGGGCCCCAAAATCTAAATTAGAGTAAATAAAGCTGATTATTTCAGATCCTCAACTACTTTTTGTATCCTTGAGAATACGTTCTTATTAACCGGGACCAGCGGCAGCCTGAGATTATTCTGACACATGTTCAGCAAGCTCATGAATGCCTTGATACCCGAAGGATTTCCGTCGGCAAACAGAAGCTCAATTGATTCCATGAACCGGAAATGAATCTCACGTGCTGCTTTAAAATTGTTCTTAAGAGCAAGGCTCACCAGTTCACTGCATTCTGCCGGATATGCATTTGCCAAAACAGAAATTACCCCGGATCCGCCTGCAGATATTATTGGAATAGTCATCATATCATCTCCTGAGATGACAAGGAAATCCTCAGGCTTCCCTTTTATTATTCTCATTATCTGGGCTAAATCTCCGGAAGCCTCCTTGACTGCAACGATATTTTCACATTCATGAGCCAGCTCAAGACATGTATCGGATGTGATATTTACGGAGGTCCTGCCGGGAACATTGTAAATTATCAAAGGAAGCGGGCTGCATGTTGCAATAGCTTTAAAATGCTGGAAAATCCCTCTCTGGCTGGGCTTATTATAATAGGGAGCTACGGATAATATCCCGTCAACACCGGTAAGATCAAGCTCCCTGATTGAGTTTATAATTTCCTGGGTATTGTTACCTCCTATACCAATAACAAGCGGTACACGGTTATCCACTGCCTCAGTCACATATGATATCACTGCTTGTTTTTCGTCTTTTGTAAGAGTCGAAGCTTCACCTGTTGTGCCCATTGCTACAATAAAATTAACCTGGCCTTTAATCACATGATTTACTACGCGTCCCAGAGCAGAAAAATCAATACTTGAATCATTCTTGAATGGTGTGACGATTGCAACACCTGTACCCTTAAATTTTTTCATAGCTATTGTTTATAAACCGGATCGGAAGATCCTGATTTTATCATCTCAAGATAATGTATCACCTGTTCAAGATAGTTTTCAACGCTGATAGGCTTCTTTAGTTCGATCATTAAATCAAATGTCGATTCGCCTGATTGTGAGTCAAATAATCCGACTTTAAAGCTGGCCGACGACATTGATGTTATATAAAAGAGTGGAAATGATTTTTCAAAATTGATATCGATAAGTACATCAAACTTCGTATTAATAAAAACATTTGTCTCCGTAGAAACAGGAATGCAGAAAAAGTTTATTTCTTTCCTCCTGATACATGAAAGGTATCTGATGGCCGTATACTGATTTGGAAGTTCTTTCCCCGGGTAATATCCGAGAATTTTAACATCAATATTCCGCTCATGCATTTTCTGGTAAAACTTCGATAAACTGCTGAAATCCTGAGTTTTTGAGGCATCCCATACTATACCTATATTCTTTATCTGGCTAATATTTGAATAAAATATTTTTCTCCTGATATTTGCAATTCTCTTTAATAAGATTGAATTCCCGATCTTCAGTCTTGTATTTTCGAAAAGTTCCATATTACAAACCTAACAGTTTTTATTAAAGTCAGCAAGTGATAATTATTATTCTTCTCCAATTATTTTAAGGAACTCATTTTCACTTATCAACATAACTCCCAGCTCTTCTGCTTTTTCTTTTTTTGAAGGTCCCATGTTTTCTCCGGCAAGTATGAAAGATGTAATGCCGGAGATTGAGGTTGTGTTTTTCCCTCCGTGCTTTTCGATGAGATCCTTGTACTCTTCACGGCTGTGCTTCTGAAAGACACCTGATATCAGGATGGTCTTCCCTTTAAGCTTGTCGCTTTCAGGGCTTTTTGTATCTTCTTCAGAGAACCTTATGCCATATGATCTCAGCCGGTTTAATATTGAAATATTATCCTCATCGGAGAAAAATGCAATTATGCTAGATGCTATTTTTGGACCAATTTCATTTATGCTTGTAAGTTTCTCAAAATCAGCATCTATCAACTCGTCAATTGAATTAAATTTTGCTGCAATCGTTTTAGCTACAGTCTCTCCGACATGCCTGATGCCAAGAGCATAAAGGACGCGGCTGAATGGAGTGTTTAATGAGGACCTGATGCTTTTTAAAATATTGGCAGCCGACTTTTCTCCCAGACGTTCAAGAGGAACTAACTGTTCACTCTTAAGTTCATAGAGGTCAGCATAATTTCTTATCAGTTTTTTGCTGAAAAGCAGATCGACAGTCTCTTCACCGAGCCCGTCAATATTCATTGCTTTTCTGCTTATAAAATGTTCAATCCTGCCTTTTAACTGAGGCGGGCAGTGCAGATAATTAGGGCAGAAATGATTTGCTTCTCCTTCATTTCTGAGAAGAGGAGTTCCGCACTCAGGACAATTCGAGATAAAAACGACCTCTTTGGCGTTCTCGTTCCTTGATGAATGATCAACACCAACTATTTTTGGAATTATCTCTCCGCCTTTTTCAACATATACAATATCATTAAGATGTAGGCCGAGAAGAGCTATCTGGTCAGCATTATGCAATGTTGCACGCTTTACTGTTGAGCCTGCAAGAAATACAGGCTCAAGATTTGCAACCGGGGTAACATTGCCGGTTCGCCCAATCTGGAACGAAACAGACAACAACCTTGTTGACGCCTGCTCAGCTTTATATTTGTATGCAATTGCCCATCTTGGCGATTTTGCAGTGAATCCAAGCTCTTCCTGCAGAGTGAGTGAATTAACTTTAATCACAATACCATCAATATTGAATGGCAGCTTCTCACGTTCTGATTCCCAATGATTTATGAATCTGATAACTTCTTCCATGCTCCTGCATAATCTGATACTTTCGGATACCCTGAACCCCCATCGCGCTGCCTCAGTCAAATTACCGAGATGCGTATCATGCGGCGGGTCGTCCGAAAGAAGGAAATAAAATATGCAATCAAGTTCCCTGGAGGCCACAATACGTGGATCAAGAAGCTTAAGAGTTCCAGATGCAGCATTGCGGGGATTTGCAAAGGGAGTCAGTCCTTCTTTATCTCTTTCTTCATTCAGTCTGTCAAAAACTGCCCTTGGCATCAATATCTCGCCCCTCATAACAAATTCATCCGGAATATTATTCCCGGTTACTTTAACCGGAATGCTTCTGATAGTTTTTACATTCAGGCTTACATCATCGCCTTTTGTACCATCACCACGGGTTATCGCTCTTAAAAATTTTCCATTCCTGTACGTTATACTTATTGAAGCCCCATCGAATTTAAGCTCACAGACATATTCGACGGGACCACCCGTTACTTTTTCAACCCTTGCATTAAAATCTCTGAGCTCTTCTTCATTATAGGTGTTCCCGAGGGAAAGCATCGGATATTTATGTTCAAATTGCCTGAATTCCTTTGTGAGATCGCTTCCCACTCTTCTGGTCGGAGAATCTTCAGTAATGAATTCCGGAAACTTTTTCTCAAGAGTATCAAGCTCGTTCAAAAGGAGGTCATATTCAAAATCTGAAATAACAGGTTTGTTAAGAACATAATAATTATGATTATGCTCTTCAATTTCCTTTCGGAGCCTCTCTATGCGGGATTTAGCTTCAGATTGTTTCATTCAGATTAATTCGAATTTCTCCATGTTCGGTATTAAGGATCAATAAGTCAGCTCCATACTCCGGCAATTACTTTTCCGCATTTATTACATTTTCCTCCGCTGATTGTATTCAGAGTTATTGTATAACCCTGTCTGGCAACAACCGTAGTGCCGCACGAAGGGCATTTAGTGTCCGATATTTCATTCCCGGGCACATTTCCGGTATACACATATTTTAAGCCTTCCCCGGCTGCAATTTTTACAGCATTCTTAAGCAGTTCAACAGGAGTGGGAGGGAGCTGTTCAAGCTTATATGTCGGGTAAAACCTGCTGAAATGGAGCGGTGTATCTTTAAAACCATTATCGCTGAGCCATTTGCACATTTTTCCGATTTCATCAATCTTATCGGTCCATGTTGGAACAATAAGATTGGTTATCTCAAGCCAGACCCCCATATCTTTATATACTTTTAATGCATCAAGCACAGGCTGCAATTTACCGCCTGTGAGCCTGAGATATGTACTTTCATTGAACGATTTTAAATCAATATTGGCTGCATCAATAACTGAACAAAGTTTTTTTAAAGGTTCAGGATTAATGTAACCATTTGATTTTACGATGTTTTTTACGCCAGCTTTTTTAGCCAGGATTGCAGTCTCATAGGAATATTCATAAAAGGTCACAGGTTCAGAATAGGTGTAAGCGATAGATCGGCAGCTTGTTTTAACTGCTTCATTTACAACCTTTTCTGGCATCAGATCATAATTTCTGGTTTTATCAGGGCTTGTCTGTGAGATCGTCCAGTTCTGGCAGTTCAGACAGACAAGGTTACAACCGGCAGTGGCAATTGAATAAGCCCTTGATCCGGGATAAAAATGATACAATGGTTTCTTTTCAACAGGATCTATATTTACAGAGCAGGGATTTCCAAATGCCATTGTGTAGAGCTTTGAATTATGAACCCTTCTGTTATTGCATTTGCTTATTTCACCCTCTTTAAGAACACATTCGTTGGGGCAGATTCTGCACATTATTCCTCTGGGAGTCTCTTCCTGGAACAGTGCGATTTTCTTGTAAATATCCTGTTCTTCAGAAATGAAGCCATTTATTACAAACGATCGGGGCAAACATGTGACACCTGCAGAGAATGCCAGACATTTCTTCAGAAAGATGCGTTTACTGTTGTCAAAACTCTTACCGGCCATGATTATTAAGAGCAGAATGATGAAATAAAACTACTATTTGTTCCTGTTTGTTCCAAAAAGAATGCCAGTTAAAATCAGTATCGCCAATAAAAATATAGAGTTTTTAATCCCTAAATATGGAATGGCAATGCCTGATATTAAGATGAATCCCAGCGCCGATCCGGCAAGATCTGCACTATAAGTTAAAGAAGGTGTTGATCTGTTTTCACCTGAGATGGTCAGGTCCCGAAAAATATTGCCTGTAAGCAATGATGGTAAAATAATTGAAATTATTATAAGAAAAATGGTCCCAAAGATCCCTTCGAGGCCTAAAATGAAATTGAAACATAATGCAGCACATGTATAGTAAACAATCAGAATCAGAGCTTTAATTTTTAAAGGCAAAGGATTAAGGAATTTTATGTTTATACCGGTACCTGCTGCCAGACCGGCCATTAAAGCAGCCAGTATTATACCTGTAAACTGGTACATATTTCCAATAGTCAACTGGAGAGTCAGTAACATTATTATTTCAAATCCGGCAAGAGCCGAGGCGCTGAAATACATTATCAGATTCCGCCTGCGGATTGTAATAACCGGGACTGCGAAGACCAGAAGTATCAACGCAATTGCAGGTATCTTCTCATTCAGGCTTTTACTGAAGTTATATGATTGAAAATGAAAGCATGCGATAGGAAAGGCTGATCTGTTCACTCTGATTTCCGGATTAATAAGAGACTTTACCTCCGATGATTTCTTTTCAATCAGGTCATCATCCATGAAATCAGAGCTTACATAAATATTTTTAATGCCTCTCTCTTTTGTAAGCCGACAAAATGAAACCGATAATTCATCATCAGATGCAATAAAATAGACCCTGTTCCCGACAACCGGAACTACATTTTTAAATTTGCTTTTCAAGCTGTTAAAAATTGATGAATACAGGTTTACTGATTCAGGGTTGAGATAATTGTCGTTGGATCCGGGTGAGCACATGAATACTCCTCCGGCGACAAGTCTGTTTTTAATGTTATTAAAGAAATCAACTGTATAGAACCTGTTTAATGAAAGAGTTGAAGGAGGGGGAAGCAGAAGAATGGCAACATCGACAAGCTCACCCTTGCCTCTAATATACCTGTAAGCATCTTTATTCTCAATGACCAGCTGCACCTTTTTATCGTATGTCTGTTGAACAGCAGATTTCACAAGTGCCGGATCCCGTTCAACGTAATAAATCTTCTTTACTGGATACTTAAGCACCTCAGGCATAAGAGATTGCAGGGAACCTGAGATCAGAAGTATTTTCTCAGGATTTTGTCTTTGAAGCAACGCGTAGTGTATATTTTCCTCTCTTTCAATAGCATCATCATTATAAGCCAGCAGCCTCTGGTTATAATATGTGCTTTTTTCCCCTGAATATTCTCCTATGGTAATATTTCCGTAGGGTGTATCTTTTGTTTCGGTTACTTTTATTCCGGGTAAAAGAAGCTGCCTGAAAACCACATCCGGATCAGAAATAATGACAAATGATAACAGGATAAAAAACAAAGCTTTTGCGATTATTTTTATCCTGGAACTTTTTATATAGAAGGTAAGAATAGTATATGCAAAAGTCAAAATAATGATAGTGAGGAGGAGCTTATAGGTATTGAGGAGTCCTGCTGTCAGAACTGCCAGGAAAATGCCGGCAACAATACTTCCAACGGTTTCGATTGAAAATGATTTCCCGGGAATGAAACCGTTTATTTCCCTGGCAGAGGAGATCAGCTTAATAAAAGTAAACCCGGAAACCAGGCAAAATGGAACAAGGAACAGCAAAGTAAGTATCATGCTCACAAGGAAAGAGGGAGTCTCTCCTGATTCCAGAAAGAATCGCGACAGAAGTATCAGAAGAAGCGTTGAAACAAACGGGCTGACAGAAAAGATCAGGTTGATCTTCCGGATATCATTAAGATTCGATTTTCCTGCAAGGGCAGCGCCTGCGGCTGAAGCAATAAGCCACGATCCGAGAAATACCCCCGTAATAAGCTCGTACCCCCCGGAGATATTCATAATCTCCCTGATCAGTAAAACCTGAATAGAGGTGCTGGTAAACCCTATAATAAAAAGATTTGCGGTGATTGAAAAAGAATCGATTCTTTGAAAACTAGCAGGTTCTGAAGGTTTTTCTGTCCTCGAAAATATTTTTCCGAAATAGGAGAGATGCCAGATAAAATGGAATATTCCGGTTACACCAAGGGCAACTCCTGTTTCTACATGCCATTTCAGTATCGTCTTAATAAAAGGAATATCCCATTTATAATTTATCTGAAGGGCCATAAATATTCCTGCAAGCGCCGTAAAAAGAAATGTCAATGCAAGGATTGTATTCCAGAGTTTTCTGTGAACGACCAGAGAATAGATGCCGATCCTGTAAAAAAAGAAGCTGATTAAGTATAATAAGGAAACAGTAAATAGTGTTCCAACTACATGATACATAGTTACTTTTTGTTTTCTTCAAGTACCAGACCCTCATAGATGTATATCTCAGCGCTCTTCCATCCGTCCCATCCTATGCCTGCTTTATCCCTTGAGGTGAACCCAAGGAACTCTTCAACAGTCCAGCCATATTCAATTGCAACCTGCGGCAGCATGGTTCCTGATCTGAGATCTTTCTTTATATAAATTCCATGCTTCCCGAGAATAATCTCATTGATATTATTTATTTTTTTCATTGGTCCGAGGACAGTGATCTCAACGTCAACTTTATCGTATTCTGCTTTTGTTAGAGGCGAGAAACGATAATCTTCAAAAGCAGAAGACAGGGCTGAAGCTCTCACAACATCATATAATGGATCAGATGAAATGAATCTGCCGATACAGCCTCTTAAGACTCCATTTATTTTCAAAGTGACAAAAGCCCCAAGAGGTCTTTTCAAAGCTTCCGGAATTTTTTTTTCGTCAATTGTAATCTCCTTGTTTTCATACAACTTTGTTCTGATTGCGTTTCTTGCAATTGAAAAGAGCTGCTCTTTTTCTTCTTTTGAAAAGCTGAATTCATCTGCGGTTTTTTGCCCGGCTTTTGAATCTGTGTTCTTCTCAATTAACGCAATAGCATTATATCCAACTACTTCATCTTTGCTTCCATAAGGAGAGTCGCCGGAATTGCAATAATCAATCTTCCTGTACTCAAGCTTATCATTCCCTGATGCAAGGTACATAAGAGTAAGTCCTGACGTCCAGCCGCACATACTTGTTACTAAGCCCGGAATATTTTTATCATCATTCTTTTTAAGGGCAGCAAGAAAGGCAGAAGGATCACCGGAAATAATACCAGTTGCAGTTATGTTATCGCTTACCTGTGCATCTTTGTAGGCAGGATAATGTGAGAAATCGCTGCTTATAACAAACAGATTTTCGGATGTGAACCATGGCTTCAGGGCTTCTGCTATCGCCTTTATTGTACTGGTATTATTAGTTCCGATTATTATTGGCACAATCTTTTGCGGATTTGTATAGTAGTATTGAATAAAAGGTATCTGAACTTCGAGGCAATGATCCTGCAGGTGAGCATCGACCGGGAAATTGAATACTTTATTTTCATTCTTCAGTTTAGTCGCCAGCTCTTTGTTAACTGTTGCCTTTCCCAGCGGAGTTATAAAATCACCTGTATTATAGACAGAAGCTCCTTCGAAGGCCATTCGATGGCTTGATCCGATTATAAAGATATTTTTATACATTGCATCTCTTTGAGTTGTGGAGAATGCTGAAGCAGCAATTCTCCCTGAAAAGACGTAACCCGCATGGGGGCAGATGATCGCCCTGACCTTCATTTTTTCCTGGGGCTTTTTGCAATCTGCAAATAGCTTCGATAGATCATTATTCAAGGTTGCTTTGTCACCAGCATAGAAGCTTCCTGCAACAACCGGCTGTCTGTCAGTTGATTTATTCTGAAAATTAATTTCCATGATACTGAAAATTGAAAGCAATACTATTAATAAAGTCTGCATATTAATACAACAATTTGGCGTAATAAAGTTATACCAAAAAAATGAAGAAAAATATGTTTTAATGGATTTGTTTAATGCCTGGTTTAAAGCAGAATCATCGATTCTTTTAGGATCTCTCCATTGTTATCGGTACCATAGATTTTAATACCAAGACTGATAGTAGGAGTGCCTATCATATCTATGACTGGACCCAGGGCTTCCTTAACATCATCGACTTCCATACTATCGAATTCTTCTATATCAAAATAGAGGTGAATAATGAGGGTGTTCTCAGAATCCTTCATACCGCAAAGAGCTTTTACAATCTTTGCTACCCAAATTACTGAAGCAGTATTGAAATATTCAATATTTAACCTTAGATTAGTTGTCTGACGGGGATTCTTAACATATTCCTGAACCCATTTCAGAATATTCTCATATATTTTGGCAGGATTTTCAGGAATGGATTTTCCCGAAAAGATTAGTTCCCCTGTTATGGAATTAAAATCAATATTGGGTGTTTTAGCTGTAGCTTCAATATATATATTTTTGGGTTCCACCTATGAATGCTTTAGAATGTTTTAAATGATCAATTCCTAACTCAAAAATATAACAACTTTTTAATTATTAAATTACATTTCATCAAAAAGAAATTGATGATTGTCAAAATTATTCATCTGTTAGTATAAAGAAATGATTATTATCAGTATAATTACTCCAATTGATGAAGCTATGAAAGCAAGCTTTTTATTGGACCTGACTGGCTTATCTACCTTGGGCTTAGGTCCTATTATAACGGTCTCATTATCTTCAGCTTTGTTTAAAGCATTTACTATTTCCTCGACACTGCCGAACCTGTCTTTTGGGCTTATTGCAATGCATCTGGATATAATAGCTGTAATGTATGCAGGCACATCTGACCTGTATACGCTTATTTGCCTGTATGTGCCGGTAAACTTTTCTTTAATTAGGCTGGG
>JBGOXH010000074.1:0-11097 GCA_041479075.1 Bacteroidia bacterium
AATAAAGCCAATATTCCTGCAACCCAGAACTTAAATGATTTTAGCAGCTTTATGTTGGAAAGGATTACAAATCCTATAACCAATACAGCCTGATATTTGCTGTAAACCAGTCCGGCCATTGATATTGAAAGCAGTAAAACTGTTGTCCATCTTTGGTCATTAAGAAATTTTTTATAGCTAAAGAGGAACAATGCTGTAAAGAACAACAAAGGGGCATCTGGTGTTGTAATCACACCATATGCAGAGAACAAGCTTATTGAACCTGCGATAATAAAAAAGGTAGTCACCTTTTTTGAATCGGGTTCTCTGCAATCAAGAATTTTCCATACCAGAAGTACTGTGCCGATCTGTAAAAGTACTGTTGTAAAACGGATTCCCAGGTTACCTTTAAATATCAAAGAGCTTATTTTTATCATTAATGCGACCATCGGAGGATGATCATAATAACCCCAGTCCAGGTACCTGCCATATAATGCATAATAAGCTTCATCGCCTATAACTTCCATAAACAGAGCCTGTATCAAATTCATCAGAATCCATATGGCTAAAAAAACCAAAAAAGTTTTTTTATAGTTCCTGATTTTCATTTGTACAGGTTGAAACTGAACCATTTTGCAGAATAAGGTTAATGGTTAAATCTGATATTGTTCAGATTAATCGAGACTTTCAGGGCCTGTTCATGGTAAACATTGCCCTCGGCAAAATGCAGGGAATATATAAGCCGTGTGCTGACACTTTTGTTTTTTAAGAAGTCAATATAAAAATCAGCCCGATTGTAAATTTTCGTTCTATAAATTGGATCACCCCAATATAGCTCATTATTATGATCTTTATAATAATACATCTGCCCGTTCCCAACATAAAAAGTATTAAAGAGACCTATTCTTTTAAATTCTATTATTGCTTCTGAGAGAAATCCATTCTGATCGATCCAGCCTGTATTATCAGCACGGGCACGGTCGAGGCCGACAACCCATCCGCCATTAAAATCAAGCTGGTCAAAGATTGTCTTTCCAGATAAATTAATTCCCAGAGAAGTAAGTAAGACTCCGTTATCGTGCAAAGCCTCTTCTACTGCAGGATTCATTTTACCTGCAAAATGAAACATATAAGCAAATTCCTGTACATAAAAAATACTCATATTATATTTACCGGAGAAACCCATAAAAAATGCTTCATGCATTTCATGAGATTGTCTGCTTGTCCAATCAAGCCACAAATTAAGAAGAAGAGATTTGAGAGAGTATTCTAAAAGTATGCCGTTAATGTTTGGGCGGTAATATGATATCGAATCCTGAAAAAATATTCTGGGATATCTTTCTACTGCATAACTTCTTGGAAATGCACCCATTAAAAATTTAAAAGGCTTTTTATCGAATTTATAATAAGCTGTCGGAAAAAGGTCACCTATTATTTCATTACTGCCGAATTCATGAAGTACATTCACTCCAAGAGTAATACTATGAACTGAGTCAAATCTTACACCAAATCCGGGAGCAACACGCACACCTGCCATCGTCTGCGGAACCTGAACTTTAGAATGACCAAATTCAGTGTTATCGAAAAAAGAGTATAAACCTGCCTCCCAGAATGGTTTCTGAGCCAGCCCTTCATAAGATACTATAAAACAGAGCAGAATTATCCTTATTATGGTTTTCATATCAAAGACTTCCTGAGAACAAAATTAGAATTAATAATAACTTAATTCCAGCGTGTTAAGGTAATTTTTAACAAAAACAAATTTTTATCTTCAAACCTGAAATATAAACCTGGTGAATCAAATAATCAATTAATATAATGATCATTAAATGAATTTACTTATTTTAGCAGATATTTCTAATTCATGCCGAATTTAGTAATCATACCTACTTATAAAGAAAGAGAAAATGTTGAAGCAATAATAAAAGCTATCTCTTCCCTAAGTATTGCTTTTGATATTCTTATTATTGATGACAATTCTCCTGATGGTACTGCTTCAATTGTTAAAAGCCTGCAATCTGATTTTAAAAATCTCCATCTGATTGAGCGTGAAGGGAAAATGGGGCTTGGTACTGCATATATTGCCGGATTCAGCTGGGCACTTAATAATAATTATGATTTTATCTTCGAAATGGATGCCGATTTTTCGCACGACCCGCGCGATCTTGTAAGACTCTATAAGGCATGTCATTATGATGGTGCTGATGTCGCAATCGGATCAAGATATATAAGTGGTGTAAACGTCGTTAACTGGCCGTTATCCAGGGTTCTTATGTCGTACATAGCATCAATATATGTAAGGCTGGTAACAGGGATGAAGATAAAGGATACAACTGCCGGTTTTATATGTTACAAAAAAGAGGTTCTTGAAAATATTAAACCTGAACATATCAAATCGAGAGGTTATGGATTTCAGATCGAAATGAAATATATAGCCTGGAAGCTTGGCTATAAGATCGTTGAAGTGCCGATAATTTTTACTGACAGGAAGTTTGGTTCATCGAAAATGTCGGGTGGTATTTTCAGTGAAGCATTGTGGGGTGTACTGAGGATGAGGTTGAGAAGCTGGTTTGTAAAATATAAAAGGGAAAACGCAAATGCCAAATGACCCCCTCTCCCGCTCCCCGGGATCTCCCCCAGAGGGGGAGACAAACTGTATACATAATTGAAGTAAAATTAAAAGCAGGGATTTTTCCCCCCTCTGGGGGGAATGAAAAAGGGGGATTCAGTTTGAACAAATCAAAATAAATATTCAATGAACAGCATATTAATAAGTAACGCTACAATAATAAATGAAGGCAAAATCTTCAAAGGCGATTTGCTTATTAAAGATGAGCTCATTTCAGCTATAGGAGCACCAGGTCAGGTTAAAGCTCCGCCAGGAGCAAAACAGATTGATGCCTCAGGATTGCTCCTTATCCCCGGAGTGATAGACGACCAGGTGCATTTCAGAGAGCCCGGATTGACACATAAAGGAGATATTTTCAGTGAAACACGTGCAGCTGCTGCCGGGGGTATTACATCATTTATGGATATGCCAAACACTGTGCCTCAAACAGTTACAATTGATGCACTAAACGACAAATATATTCTGGGGTCGGAAAAATCGCTCATAAACTATTCGTTTTACATTGGAGCAACCAACGATAACCTTGAAGAAATTCTGAAGGCCGATCCATCGAAAGTGTGCGGAATAAAACTATTCATGGGATCATCTACCGGTAATATGCTGGTAGACAACGAAAATGCCTTGCGGGAACTGTTTAAAAAAGCTGTTATTCCAATAACTGCTCATTGTGAGGATGAACCAACTATCAAAAAGAACATTGACATTTTTCGTCAAAAATACGGAGAGGATGTTCCGGTAAGCATGCATTCTTTAATTCGCAGCCGTGAAGCATGTTTTAAATCTTCATCCCGGGCCATCAGCCTTGCAAGAGAATATAATACCCGTCTTCACATACTTCATCTTTCAACTGCAGATGAGATGAAGCTTTTCACCAGTGCATTACCTCTTGAACAAAAAAGAATAACAGGTGAAGTGTGCGTGCATCATCTTTGGTTTGATGACTCAAATTATAATGACCTTGGTTCAAAGATCAAATGGAACCCGGCTATAAAAACAAAATTCGACAGGGATGCCCTGGTTAACGGGGTGATAAACAACCTGATAGATGTGATTGCAACTGATCATGCTCCACACACTATCGAAGAAAAATCAAATACTTATTTTAAGTGCCCATCAGGTGGACCGCTTGTTCAGCATTCTCTTGTCGCAATGCTCGAATTGTGGCATAGAAAGATTTTCAGCCTTGAAAAGATAGTTGAGAAGATGTGTCATAATCCTGCAATACTTTTTAATATCAAAGGAAGAGGATTTATCAGGGAGAATTACAAAGCTGACCTTTGTCTTATTGATCCGGATAATCCATGGAGTGTTTCAAAAGAAAATATATTATATAAATGCGGCTGGTCGCCGTTTGAAGGGACAACTTTCAGATCGAAAGTGGCTTTGACGATTGTTAATGGTACCATTGTATATAATAATGGTACAATCAACGATGATTACCGGGGGCAGAGGCTGCTTTTCGACAGATAACTGAGTGGTAAATGAAGGGGGATTGCTTCGTCGCTGCGCTCCTCGCAATGACCATCTACTTATTAAACATTCAACATTATTGCAAGCCATTTTATCTTTTAATTGCTGTCATTGCGAGTTCCGCATCAGCGGGACGAAGCAATCCCCCTGACTACAAACCTCACAGTGCTTCTTGTCCGTTGTTCAAGCAGGATTTCGCGGTCTGCAGTGATCCTGGCAATTGCTTCCGGAGTATAATGACGGATTGAAAGCATCTCAACATTTTCGTTATAAAATGCTGAATATTCAGCTTTTAAATCGATAAGCAGCGATTCGACTTTCGGACGTTCATCATCAACACAAACATCTATACTTACAGCGCTAGCTTCAACAAGATTGACTTTGATCCCATGTACTATAAAAGTATGGAAGATCCTGCTGAGGTTATCGCTCATAACAAATGAAAAATCTTTCGGTAATATTGATATAAGGATCTGATTTTCTTTTTTTATGAAAACAGATATAATTTTCTTAAGAGTTGGTTCTGCAATAACCATCGTACCTTTTTCGTCAGGGGCAAGAAATGATTTTACAAAAAGTGGTATGTTCTTATTCTGCAGAGGTTTAATAGTTTTTGGATGAATCACTTTTGCACCTGAGAATGTCATTTCAACCGCCTCCCTGTACGACATTTCTTCAAGTTTACGGGCATCGTTCAGCCATTTCGGGTCGGCATTGAGAAGACCAGGAACATCTTTCCAGAAAATAACACATTCCGCATCAAGCATATTTGCCAGTATGGCGGCAGTATAATCTGAACCCTCCCTGCCGAGAGTTGTTGAATTTCCATCAGCTGTTCCTCCAATAAAGCCCTGCGTCAAATAAAGAGGAGTTTTCTTAAAATCAAATACAGCTTTAATCCGATCTGTACTTTCGCTCCATAGTACATTGGCATCTCTGTATCTGTTGTCGGTTAGCAGGTTTTTCCTGATATCAATCCATTCTGCCTTTAGGCCGGTTTTCCTGAGGTACCCGGCAACAATGATTGTCGACCATATTTCACCAAATGAGACAACCTGGTCATATTCAAAATCATATTCCGATTTCTTTTCTGATAGCAGGTATTCCTTAAGTTTTGTAAATGATTTGTCTATTTTGTTCCCGACTGAATTCCCTGAGGTGAACAGTTCTTCAACAACACCCGAGTGGTAGCTGTAGATATTATCCAGATGCTCTTTGTAACTTTTTTCACCAGCAAGCCATAGTTTAAGGACCTTCTCAAGAGCGTTTGTCGTTTTTCCGAATGCCGAGACGACTATAACGAGGTTCTCCTTTTCCTGTGCAACTATTTTTGCAAGGTTCTTTATTCCTGTCGCATCTTTAACTGATGCACCTCCGAATTTAAAGACTTTCATAGACCAGAATTTGCAGTAAAATTATAATTTCAAAATAAATACTCAATCAATTGAAATCTATATTATTTCTTCCTTATTGAATCGCAAAGGGCGCAAAGATTAAGCAAAGTACGCAAAGAGTTACACTAAGAATTGGTAATTTAGTGTCCGAAATTGAAATTATCCAGGAGCCAGATGTATAGAATTATTTTATTAAGCTTAATAGTTTTCCTGACTGCCTGCAGTAACGGACAGGATAAAATATATACCGGTTCAACAGGCGAACTGATCTTCCAGTCGGGGTTTGAACCCGGAAACCTGTCTAACCATGTTTTGCATTTTTGGCTCGATGCACCAAATGTCGAGGGAAATAAAGGAAGGATCCAGGCAAATATTTATGGGAATAATGGTATTTATGAGTTTTATCAGTCAGTGCGAGTATATCTCCATGATGATTTTAATCCTATTAAGCTCTACACCTCAAAAGAATTAATAAACTTTATGAAAAGCCAGGGAAAAACTTTGCAGATCTATTGGGATAATTACAAGCTATGGAAAGACAGAAAGCCTTATTAATGAATAAATTATGTTAATCCGTTAACAACATGAATATATATAACATTACAACACTTAATGATTATGTAAATCTTAAACAAAAAGATTACCCTTATGCAAAAGGTGAGTTGTCAAGTCTGTTAAATCATATCGGTACTGCGGCAAAAATTGTAAACAAAAAAATAAACAAGGCAGGCCTTGTCGATATCATCGGACGTTCAGGAGCAGTAAATATACAAGGTGAAAATCAACAGAAGCTTGATGTTTTTGCCGACAAGATTTTTATTAATTCTCTCCTGTCGAGTGGTCAGTGTTGCGGTATCGCTACAGAAGAGAACCAGAACGAAATAGTTTTTACAGAAAAGTTTGCAAGGAAGGGTAAGTATGTTGTATGCATGGATCCGCTTGATGGTTCGTCGAATATAGATTATAATGTTTCAGTTGGTTCAATATTTTCGATTTACCGCAGAATAACCCCCAGGGGAGAAAAAGTTAAAAATGAGGATTTTCTCCAGGAAGGCTCAGAACAGGTTGCTGCAGGTTATGTGATATACGGATCTTCAACAATGCTTGTTTATTCTACAGGGAATGGAGTTAACGGTTTCACTCTCGATCCTTCGATTGGTGAATTTTGTCTTTCGCATCCTGATATTAAAACACCAGACGACGGCAGGATATATTCTATTAATGAAGGAAATTATATCTTTTTTCCTGAAGAAATAAAAAAGTATATCAAATATTGCCAGGAGAAGGATGAAGATTCAGGAAGGCCATATACCTCAAGGTACATCGGATCACTGGTTTCCGATTTTCACAGGAACCTGCTGATGGGAGGTGTATTTTTATATCCGCAGAATAAGAAAGCACCAAAAGGTAAATTAAGACTTGTATATGAGTGCAATCCGATCGCATTCATTGCAGAACAGGCTGGAGGAGTTGCATCTGAAGGGAAAAAGAGAATCCTGGAAATGAGACCAAAATCACTTCATCAGCGTTCGCCTTTTTATGTCGGATCAAAAAATATGGTCAGGAGAATCGAAGATTTTATTGATGAAAGAAAAAGAAATAATTAGCCTCTTTGATAACCATCCTGTTCTTCCCGGGTTACTGAAAACAGTAAGCTCAGCTGAGACAGCAAGAATAAGAGCTGAAGGATTATCGGGATCATCAAAAGCAATAATCATTGCAAAAATATTCCTTGAGACCCAGCTTACTCATGTTGTAATTGTCCCTGAAAAAGAGGAAGCCGCCTATCTTTATAATGACCTGGTCTCGCTTGCAGGTGAAGATTCTGTTTTCTTTTTTCCTTCGACATATAAAAGATCTGTTCAGTACGAAAAAACAGAACCGGCAAACATCGTTCTCCGGACGGAGGTACTGAATCATCTTGCATCAGGTAAAAGAAAAGGGATAATTATCACCTATCCGGAATCGGCAATGGAAAAAGTGATAAGTCGCAGTAATCTGAAAAAGAATACGTTACAGATAAACAAAGGGGACAGGCTCTCCCTGGAGTTTTTCGAAGAAGTACTGCAGGAGTACAATTTTGAACGAGTTGATTTTGTATATGAACCGGGACAGTATTCAATCAGAGGAAGCATAGCTGATGTTTTTTCATACTCAGCAGATCTCCCATACCGGATCGATTTCTTCGGTGAAGAGGTCGATTCCATCAGAACTTTTAACACGGACGATCAGCTTTCTGTGAGCCTTCAGAAGCAGATTTCAGTAATTCCCAATATACAGGATATTTCGATCGAGCAGGTAAACGATTCTTTTACTGATTTCCTTCCACCCTCTTCTATTTTATGGATTGAAGATGTATCATTTATTAAAGAAAAAATAAACTCAATTTTCTTCCAGGCAACACATAAGGAGCAAGCCGGCCAGATTTCAGGCAAAAAAGAGCTGATAATGACAGGCAACAGGTTCCTTGAAGAATGTGAGAAGTTCAGGATAGTGGAATTTGGAGGACAAAACGTGTATGAAACGGATAAAAGTTTCCAGTTCCGAACAGAGCCACAACCTGTTTTTAATAAAAATTTTGAGTTGCTGTCTGAAAAGCTTCAGTCAAATTACCTTGAAGGATATAAAACTTACATCATTTCAGAAAGCCAGTCACAGATCGACAGGCTAACAGATATATTTGCAGAAATAAATCCTGGAGTACATTTCAATCCGCTGCTTATTAATCTTCATGGCGGGTTTACGGATCATCATCTTAAAATATCAGTATTTACTGACCATCAGATATTTGACCGGTATCATAAATTCAGAATAAGAGGTTATTTTACACGGAAAGAGAGCATATCTGTTAAAGAATTAACAGGACTTAATCCTGGAGATTATGTTGTTCATATCGATCACGGGATCGGTAAATTCGGCGGACTTGAGAAGATCGAGGTGAACGGAAAGATCCAGGAGGCTATAAAGCTGGTTTACAGAGATAATGATATACTTTATGTCGGAATACACTCCTTACATCGGATTTCAAAATATAAAGGGAAAGACAACACTGAGCCGAAAATTTATAAGCTTGGTTCAGGTGCATGGCAGAAGCTGAAACAGAGTACAAAGAGCAGGGTAAAGGATATCGCAAAAGATCTTATTAAGCTTTATGCCAAAAGGATGGCTTCGGATGGATTTTCCTTTTCGCCTGATTCATACCTTCAGCGCGAGCTGGAATCGTCGTTTATCTATGAGGACACACCTGATCAGCTGACAGCAACTCAGGCAATAAAAGAAGACATGGAGGCACCTCATCCAATGGACCGGCTCGTTTGTGGTGATGTCGGCTTCGGGAAAACAGAAGTTGCTGTAAGAGCTGCTTTTAAATCAGCCTCCGACAGCAAACAAACTGCAATATTAGTACCTACAACCATTCTGGCACTGCAGCATTATAAGACATTTTCTGAGAGGCTGAAAGGATTTCCCTGCACAATTGAGTACCTGACTCGTCATAAAAAGCCAGCAGCACAGAAAAAAATCATCTCGCAACTTGCTGATGGAAAGATAGATATCATAATCGGGACACATAAGCTTATTGGTCAGGAAGTAAAGTTTAAAGACCTGGGACTGCTTATAATCGATGAGGAACAAAGATTCGGAGTTTCTGTAAAAGAAAAACTTAAAAAGTTAAAAACCAGTGTCGATACGCTTACTCTGACAGCCACTCCTATACCACGTACACTGCAATTCTCGCTGATGGGTGCCCGGGATCTGTCAATAATCAATACTCCTCCGCCAAACAGGATGCCAATTGTCACTGAATTACACGGATTTAATGAGGAGATAATTAAGGAAGGCATTGAGTACGAAGTCTCCAGAAACGGACAGGTTTTTGTTATTCATAACAGGGTTGAAAACATAAAAGAGATACAGGTAAAAATTCAACGGATCTGTCCTAATGTAAAAACTGCAATTGTCCACGGTAAAATGGATGGGAAATCAATTGAAAATGTAATGTTCGATTTTATCCAGGGCGATTACGATGTGCTTATTGCCACAACAATTATAGAATCAGGTCTGGATATTCCGAATGCAAATACAATTTTTATAAATGATGCCCATCATTTTGGGTTATCGGAATTGCATCAGCTCAGGGGTCGTGTCGGTCGCTCCAATAAAAAAGCTTTCTGTTATCTGCTTGCCCCGCCATTGAATACCCTTACTCATGAGGCACGCCGGCGTCTTAAGGCTATTGAGGAGTTTTCAGAACTGGGAAGCGGTTTTAATCTGGCAATGCAGGATCTCGATATAAGAGGATCAGGAAATCTTCTCGGCGGCGAACAAAGCGGTTTCATTGCCGACATCGGATTTGAGACCTATCAGAGGATACTGAATGAAGCTATAATGGAATTAAGAGAAATAGAGCCTGCAGAGGCTTGTCAGGAATCTGAAACTGAGGAAAAGAGTATTAAAGAGTCATCAGGAAAATCATACGTATCTGATTTTCAGATTGATACTGATTTAGAGATTATGTTTCCCGATGAATATATTTCAAATATTTCGGAAAGGATCAGATTGTACAAGGAGCTGAACGAAATAGAAAATGAAGATTCTTTAAAGTTATTTGAAAAGAGGCTTATTGATCGGTTTGGTCCGGTTCCTCTTTTTGCAGCTTCACTTCTCGACATTGTCAGAATAAAATGGATTGCTGTCAGGCTGGGCATTGAAAAAATACTGCTTAAAAATGATCTTCTTATTGCCAATTTCATTTCTGATCCTGATTCTGACTTTTACAGGAGCTCTTTGTTTGTGTCAATAATGAATTACGTGAACCGGCATCAGAGACAGATGGCTGTAAAGCAGAAAGAGGCAAAGCTGAGTCTTACGGTAACAGATGTAAGATCTGTAAAAGCGGCTATCCTGGTTTTGAATGAGATGGTTACAGCAATTTAATCTCCTAACCCCTCCCGCTGTAGCGGGACAGGCACTCAAGGGGGGAATTTGATAGGTTTTCTTACCTTTGCACTATATATACCCTTATGAACCTGATATTTGACATTGGGAACACAAGTGCCAAAGTGGCTGTTTTTGATGGAAGTAAGAAACTGGTTTCTCTCCGGACAAAACATTTTAGCTGTGAAAAACTGGAAAAAACATTTGCTCAGTATGACATTGATAAGGCAATAATATCGTCTGTAAGAGATATACCCGATTTCATTATTGATCTGGCAACTCATGGAATACCTTATGTGCATGTACTTTCCCACAAGTCAAAGCTTCCTTTTAAAAATGAATATCAAACACCCGAAACACTCGGTCCCGACAGGATTGCAGCTGTAGCAGGTGCATATTATTTATTCCCCGGGAAAAAAGTCCTTATTATTGATGCAGGAAGTGCTGTAACCTATGATTATCTTGCCGCGAAAACTTACAAAGGAGGAAACATATCGCCTGGTTTAAGCATGAGATTCAGGGCTTTGCACAGATTTACAGGCAAGCTGCCTTTGGCTTCCACAACAGAGAAATTCTCCTCGCCTGGTAAGAATACTTTTGAGGCCATAACTGCCGGAGTTATCAATGGGTTGATTTATGAAATAAATGAGTATATTCGCACGTTTGAAAAAAAGCATACCAATTTTAAAG
>JBGOXH010000280.1:0-3720 GCA_041479075.1 Bacteroidia bacterium
CTCTATTTCTTACTAGGATTTTTAGTCTTCTTTTTCTTAATAACTTTTGCAGGTTCAGGTCTTTTAAATGAGTGGTTTTTCAGGAGACCTTTTTTGACTCCGGTCACAAATTTTGCCCAGGCAAATGGATTAAGCAGATTATTTACCGGATACATGTTACGGGTTCTCATTGCAGTAAAATTCTGATCCATGGCGTACCTGTAACCTGCTTCAGGTGAGATCCTTACGCCAATATCATTATTTATTGCCACATAAATAGAAGCCAGGTTTTCGTTCATATTTTCAATTATCGGATCAACAGGCCGCTCTTTCGTAAGGTCTTTTATGAAATCAGAATAGTTCTTCCAGGGAAGGATAGGGACTTCTTCTATAGGGATAGTATCAACTTCCAGCATAATATCAGCCATACAATGTTTCGATTCATATGATTCCGGAATTATTGTATGGTATCTTTTATATCCCAGCGCTCTGAAAAATACAGTATCTCCCGGAGTACTGGTTATGGAATAGATGCCTGACCTTTCACTTACTGTTCCCCTGTGAAGCTTTTTTGAAATAACTGCTACACCCGGCACAGGCCTGTATCCCATGTCAGTAATTATACCACTCAACTGTACAAATTTTTCAGGTCCTGTTATCTGGCTTTTAAGATTAGAAAAAGGCAGAATGAGCAGAAAAGTTATATAAAAGAATCTCTTCAATAAAAACCGGCGTTCTGTTAAAATTAATTTCAGAATTAATGTCTGCAAAGTAAACAATATTGAGTGTAACGTTAAAACATTTAACTAAATTTTAATAATTTTAAATAATTATGGCAATTACTCCATTTCAAAGGCTAAATCCCGGATTTTTATATATACCATTATTAATAACCGGTCCCTGACAGACTTTCTTTTTATATATCGAAAATATTTCAATATTTGTTTTATCAATAAGCAGGAAAAACTATTTCAAGATGAAGAGACTTCTTTTATTAGGCGACGAAGCTATTGCGCAAGCTGCAATTGACGCCGGATTAAGCGGTATGTACGCTTACCCGGGAACCCCATCAACCGAAATAATGGAGTATATTCAATCTTCCAGGCTTGCTTCGGAACGTAATATACATAGGGAATGGTCGTCGAATGAAAAAACTGCAATGGAAGCAGCCCTTGGTATGTCGTATGCAGGTAAGAGAGCAATGGTTGCAATGAAACATGTCGGTCTCAATGTAGCTGCAGACGGTTTTATAAACTCAGCTCTGACAGGAGTGAATGGGGGACTGGTTGTAGTCTCGGCCGATGATCCTTCAATGCATTCGTCACAGAATGAACAGGATTCGAGGTTCTACAGCAAGTTTGCTTTTATTCCGTGCTTTGAACCGTCAAATCAGCAGGAAGCATATAATATGGTTTTTGATGCTTTTGAATTATCAGAAAAATACAGAACTCCGGTTCTCCTGCGAATTACCACACGACTTGCTCATTCAAGAGCCAGTGTTGAACTGACCGGATCACCCGCTCCTGAAAAAAAACTGAAGCTGCCATCAGATCCTGTTCAGTTCGTTCTCCTGCCTGCTATTGCCAGAAAAAGATATAAAGCTCTCTTATCATCTTATGAAACAATAAGATATGATGCCCTGATAGGAAAATATAATTCATTTAAAGACGGCAAAAAAAGAGATCTTGGAATTATTGCATGCGGAATAGCCTATAACTATTTAATGGAAAATATCTCCGGATCATCAGGTGACTATCCTGTACTTAAGATAGCTGCATATCCTTTTCCGAATGATCTTATTAAAGAAATTGCAGGACGCTGCAAAGAGCTTCTTTTACTCGAGGAAGGTTATCCTTTTATTGAAGACGGACTCAGAGGCTTTCTTGACACCGGCACAAAGATTCTGGGTCGGCTTGACGGTACAATCCCAAGAGATGGAGAGTTAAATCCTGTTATTGTTGCAAAAGCGCTTGGTTTTACTGTCAGTATCGGAAAAAAGGTTCCTGATCTGGTAAAAATGAGACCTCCTTCTTTTTGTAAGGGATGCGGACATGCCGATATGTTTAATGCTCTGTTGGAGGCCGTGAAACCATTTGGCCCGGGACGAGTATTCTCAGATATAGGATGTTATACTCTTGGCGCATTACCGCCATATAATGCGATTAATTCATGCGTCGATATGGGCGCTTCGGTTACGATGGCAATAGGCGCAGCTGATGCCGGGCTGTTCCCTTCAATCGCTGTAATCGGAGATTCAACTTTTACACATTCAGGCATGACAGGCCTGCTTGATGCAGTAATAAAAAATTCTCCTGTTACTATCATCATTTCTGATAATTCAACTACCGGCATGACAGGAGGTCAGAAATCGCAGGCAACAGGGAGACTTGAACAAATATGTACAGGTATCGGTGTTTCTCCTGAACATATTAAGATTATAGTCCCCTTACGTAAAAATCATGAAGAAAATGTACGTATAATGAACGAAGAATTCGGGTACAAAGGTGTTTCAGTGATAATTGCTTCGAGGGAATGTATTCAGACAGCCACCAGGAGAAAAAAAACTGAAACCTCTAATGAGTAACTATTTTTGACATCTATGAAAAATGATATTATTCTGTCGGGTGTGGGAGGACAAGGGATCCTTTCCATTGCAGCTGCGATTGGATTGGCTGCGGTTGAAAATAATTTATACCTGAAACAATCTGAAGTTCATGGAATGAGTCAGAGAGGAGGCGATGTGCAGTCCCATTTCAGACTCTCTGATAATCCGGTTTCATCAGACCTGATACCTTATGGTCAGGCCGACCTTATAATATCAGTAGAGCCGATGGAGTCGCTTCGGTATCTGCCCTGGCTTTCGGAAGATGGATGGCTGGTCACAAATTCTAATCCGTTTATTAATATTCCTGATTATCCTCCTGTAGATGAGATACTTAGTGAGATAAGGAAGATTAAAAACAATATCATAATCGATGCTGACGCGATAGCAAAGGAAATTGGTTCAGCCAGATCAGGAAACATTGTGGTTCTGGGAGCAGCATCACCTTTTATCGAGATGCCGTTTGCAAGTCTCGAAAATGCAATCAGGAAGCTATTTGAGCGTAAGGGTGAAGAGATTGTTGAGCTAAACCTGAAAGCTCTGAAAGCAGGCAGGGATTTCACCGGAAATAAAAGTATCACTCTTTAATGAGTTGAAATTAAAATTTAAATAAAGCGTTCAGATATATCAGATCGGTTGCTTTATTTGTCGGTGCATAAGGATATCTGCCCTGATAATCAAGAGCCAGCTTCACGTTGGGAGAAAAAGTATATTGAATTCCGATTACCGCAAAACTCCCGTCATTCAGATAGTTCCATTTATAAAATTCATTTTTTAATACAACTGAAGATGAATAATCATACCTTCCGAAGACTTCGATCTTTTCAGAAGGACTGAAACCTCCGGTCGCAGAGACTCCCCATGCATGATGACCCTTTACCAGGTCAATGTTGGACTTGTAACTGATTTCCCCACCAATATAAAAATAGTCGTTTTTATATCCTAAAAATCCAATAGCAACAGGTTGCCATAATCCCTTCTGACATTGGATATCTCCATAAACTCTGATTGCTATTTGCCTGACAGGTGCAATAGTGAAGCCCAGGGAAGTTCTTACATTATCATCAATCTGAAGATCAGAATAACCTTCCCCGTTCATGACAGTCAGATCAGCTCGTAAAATATCATTTATTATATAA
>JBGOXH010000096.1:0-9770 GCA_041479075.1 Bacteroidia bacterium
AACTGTATGGGCAGCCACGGGATTGACACCAAATCCGCCGGTCAGATGTGGAGCAAATACTATACCCGCGATCCCAGGCACCATGCCAACGACACAAATCACAAGAAATAGCTTCCTTTTCTTGTAAAAATCAGATAGTACAGGAATTATAACAGCACCGATTATGCCACCGATAAGCATCATGCCTCCGAGCATACCGTTGGAATCATCAACACCTAAATAATCTGCAATTGAATCGATCATTGAGTTTACAGCATTGAATATTCCCAGGCCTATTGTAAATAAAATGACGATTATCCACATGTCCCTGAGCTTGAAAATGTGCTTTAATCCGGGGAAGAAATCAAACCTTTCGTAAGGCTCATCTGAAGGTGGAGTTGCAGGTTTTTCCTTGAGAAGGAGAAGCGCTGCAACAGAAGCGGCAATTGTTATAATGCCATATATTCTGACCATGCTTCCTATTCCGTTGCCATAAGCAGGGTCCGTAGGAGAAGAGACAATAAGCATTGGTGTGACAACCATGGCAATCAGAATACCAATATATTGTGCCAGAGTTGCCATTCCTGTTGCAATTGCCCTCTCTTTGACAGGAAACCACCTCGCTGCAACTGCTGTCGGAGCATTAATGACAAATGGCTGGGCAATGGCAAAAAGTATCTGTCCTGTCAGAACCAAAGTGAATGAATTACCTGAAAAACCTTTTATTGCTCCTCCCGCTGCCATAAGAATGGCACCCAGGCCTACACCCTTTACAATTCCATATCTGTCAATGAAATAAGATGCCGGGACGCACATAATAAGATAGAATATCATGTATGAGGAAGCCAGGAAATCAATATTGAAAAATGACAGGGGACTGAATCTGCCATGGTAATATACTTCAGCTGCTCTAGCTATGGGAGCATGTGTAAGCCATTGAACCTGGGCCATCATGGTAATGAACATCAGGGCAGAAAGAACGATCCAGCGGTATTTGTATAACTTAACAGGTTCCATAATAACAACTTACTTTTTGTTTGGTTTAAAGAGTCCTTCAGGTTTCGATCCGAGCATCCCAGCCTTCAGCATTGTATCGCTTGCTTTGGATAACTTTCTTATCATTTTTTTTGTGATGAGAGGAAAGTGATTAAGTGATTCGATTTTATCACCTATATATTCGAGATCTTCATCAGTTGTTGCCCAATTGAGTGGTTCATACATTGTAAGGTCAAACGGAAGAGAGTAGGATCTCAATGACTTAACACCGTAAATATTGAAGAAGAAATCAAAGTATGACATTACAAGCTCCCGCAATGATATGTACACTGGTTCCCTGAACCTTAATGATGTAAAGTTTGATTTTGCCACAGCTCCCCAATGTCCGTCCTCTTTAAATACAGCGATGACATGATCGTCGTCATTTACTGCCAGCATATCTACAATAAGAGGCTTATTTCCAATGAATTGTAATGCAGCGGCGGCAAAAAGCGCTCCCTCAAAACAGTGTGCCGAACGCTTTTTCATCACCCAGCGCGGCGACCGGCATTCGTAATTCGGATTATAATCAATCGAATCGAGGAATGCCTGGATCTTGTCCGGATTGTTAAGGGTTTTCAGGAATTTAATTTCTTCTTTGTTCCAATCCATTTAGATCTTTTATCTTGTTTGACTTCGTCGAGCTCGCCTTCGGCTCGGTTTTTTTGTCTTTCTTCGTCCTCCGTAGCCTTGGCGAAGGAGGATTGTCTTTTGTCTTTTGTCTTTAAAACCCACCCCTACCTCCCGCTTACGCGGGACAGGCTCTCCCGGGAGGGGATCTTTGCACTTGCCACCATGCACCAAGTACCTAGTACCAAGTACCTAGTACCTTAGTTAAATTGTTTATTATCTTCTGCATGTCCCCATACTGCTCTTCCATGCTCTCAACAAGCTTAATCTGGGCTCGTGCCCGCTGTAGGTTATGATGCTCATGATGGATCTTGAAATAATAGTCGCCATCAATATAATCAGTGAGGAAACGTATTGCAATTGTATAGGTGATCAGCCGGGGGGCAAAAGCCAGGTACTCTTTTTCAACATCATTAAGAGTGTCCCTGGTTTCAGAGAGATATCCCCTTGCAAAAGCCTCAAAAAGATTGATGTCCATCTTAACCTTTGAGAGCTCTTTTTCATCCTCCGCGGCAATATTTGCCCCAGTTCTGATGGCATCACCAAAATCATAGTGGACATAACCTGGCATTACTGTATCGAGATCGATTACACACAGGGCTTTGTCGTTTTCATCAAGAAGAATATTGTTGAATTTGGTGTCATTATGGGTGATCCTTACAGGGATTTTTCCTTCCCTTCCAAGCCTAAGGATGACCTTCATTGTTTCCGCTCTTTTCAGAATTGCATCTATCTCATTACTGACATCTTTAGCTCTGTATTTAGCATCAGCCTTTATACTCTTGCTGAATGTATCAAGACGTCTTTCTATATCGTGAAAAAATGGTATTGTTTCATGGAGAGGATCTCCGGGAAGGTCAGCAAGCATCGCCTGGAAACGGCCGATTGCTTTTCCTCCTTCAAATGCTTTGTGAGGTGTATCAACAATATTATATGAACGATGATTTGAAATGAAAATGTACATCCTCCAGTAGTTACCTGATTTGTCAACAATCCAGCTTTTTTTGTCTTTTGAAGGAATAAGGCTGAGACATTCTCTCTTTATATCGGATCCGGGTATCTCACTGATTTTTTTCTTCAGATGGACAGTGACCCTTTCAATATTTTCCTGAAGCTCTGGTATGTTCCTGAATATCTTGTTATTAAGTCGTTGAAGAATATAATCATCCTTATCTTCTTCAAAGGTCTCAATACGGAATGTATCATGAATATGACCGCTTCCGTATGGTTCTCCTTTCAGAAAAGTGCCATCTGTAATAAAACAATTATATATATCCTCAAGATTGTTTTCCATTTTTTAATCCCACTTTATACCCTATAAATGCATAATACATTATTACCAGATAGCAGGGAACACACAACCAGTAAGCTGACTGAGTTGAAAAATGAACTGCAAGCTTTCCATAGAGCAGAGGAAGCAATGCGCCTCCTGCAATTGCCATGATAAGCATTGCTGAAGCTGTCTTGGTGAATTTACCCAGTCCGTTCAGAGCCAGCGGCCACATTGCGGGCCAGACCAGCGAATTAGCAAATCCCATAAGAGCAACAAACAGAACAGTTACCGGCAGCATAAGTTCAAGAGGTTTAAGAGTAGAAATGTCAATGAATGGCATGGTAAAAATAATATTTGCCGGGATTAATACAGCTCCAAGTGCAAAGATAACACCAAGTATCGTGCATATTTTGAGGGCATTACTCTGTTTAAGATATTTTGGGATAAAGATTATTCCCATAAGATATCCGATGATCATGCCCAGCATGGTAAGTGAAGTAAAATACTTCGCCGACTCCATTGGTATTTTAAGAGATTGTCCATATCTTATAATGGTGTCACCAGCAATTACTTCGACACCGACATAGAAGAACAAAGCTATAACTCCCAGCAGAAGATGTGGAAATTGCCAGATGCTTGATTTCTTTACAATAGTATCTCCGATAGCTTCTTCTTCAGCATCAGTATCAACTTCAGGCAGGTGTGCAAATTTCAGCAACAGTCCAAGAAGAATAAGAATAACTGTCATAACGATATATGGCATAACTACCCTTTGCGCCATTTCGTCAAGTATAACAGCCCTTGAAACCGAGTCGGCAGCCTGTGCCAGCCTCTCTTCAAGAATATGGGAATCTTTAAGAATTATGCTTGCCAGGATGATTGGGGCAACAGCACCTGCAAACTTGTTTGCTATTCCCATTATGCTGATCCTCTTGGCCGCACTCTCGCGCGGGCCAATAATTGTTATATACGGATTTGAAGCTGTCTGCAGAAGGGCAAGTCCGGTTCCCATTACAAACAATCCTGTAAGAAACAATCCGAATGTCCGGGTAGTAGCAGCAGGTATGAAGATAAGCGTTCCTGCGGCCATAATCCATAATCCTATCGACATTCCGTTCTTGAAGCCTGTTTTCTTCAGGACAGCTGAAGAGGGCAGGGCCATTACAAAATAAGCAATGTAAAAGGCAAAGGTCACAAAATATGCCTGAAAATCATTCAGTCCGCAGGCTGTTCTTAGAAATGGAATAAGAATGCCATTGAGCCATGTCACAAAACCGAAAATGAAGAAAAAGAGACCGATTATCGCAATTGAAAAAATGTAATCTTTCCTGCTTATTCCGTTTGAAGAGGTATTGTCTGCCATAGTTTTTCTTTCTGAGTGATGTAATTGAGAAGGGTTCAAATCTAATCTTTTTATATAACCCTACCAAGAAATTTATAATTGTTTTTTTAGTTCAAAAGTTATAGAACTAATATGAAATTAAATTATTTTTGTCATCCGGAATCTAACATGGCAGGTATAATGGCAGCACAGGATAAAGTGACTCGTGAAACAGTAGAGGAGACTGGAAAAGTATTTGAAAAGTTCGGACTTACACCGATGCAGGGAAGGATTATCGCATACTTTGCAATAAGCGATCCCCCTGAAAAAACATTTGACGAGCTTGTGAAATATTTCAAGGCAAGCAAAAGCTCGATAAGCAATTCACTGAATTTTCTTCTTCAGAATAAAATCATTGATTATAAGACATTTTCGACTGACCGTAAACGATATTTCTATATCACAGATTCATTCTTCCGTGTCTATTTTGAGAAAGTTCTCGAGAACGTCAGTGAATTAAAGGAGATTGTTTTAAAAATTGTATCAATGCGCACTCCCGACCACCCAAACGTAAGTGAAAAGATCCTGAAATGGATTGAAAATGCCAATTTATTCCAGGAGACGCTTCAGAAAACTATTTCCGATCTTAAAAAAGATGTGATTTAGCCTTTTCCGGACTTCTCTCTCGATTTTGCACCAAGATATCCTCCGTGGTGTCTTTTAGCATAGTCGCCGGCATTGAATCCTATCTTTCCCATCATTATTACAACAAGCGCATCACCGATGACTGTAAATACAGTTGTTGATGTTGTAGGTGTGAGACCCAGAGGGCACACTTCAGCGGGAGCACCCGTAAGAATAAAACAATCAGCTTTTTGCGCAAGAGGACTATCGGAATTACCGGTTATTACTATTACCGGAATGGAAGGGTATAAATTATCCTTAAGGTCTATCAACTCTATCAGCTCTCTGGTTTTGCCGGAATTAGAAACAGCCAGCAGAACATCATTTTCCTGGAGAATTCCAAGATCTCCGTGCTGTGCTTCGCTGGGATGTAAAAAAATTGAAGGAGTGCCTGTTGAACTGAATGTGGTAGCTATATTATGAGCAATCTCTCCAGCCTTTCCCATCCCCGATGTGACCAGCTTGCCATTTTTATGATGAACATGTTTGTAGATTATTTCAATCGCTTTTTCAAAATTTCCTGTGACAGGGATCTTTTTAATTGCAGACGCTTCATCCTCAAATATCTGCCTTATCTGTTCTTCCATAAATGTCTTATAATTAATTGAATGCTAAAGTTATTAAAAAATCATATTGAAAATGCTATTGTTCGTTTTATTGATAATAACCGCACATTAAAGTGTATTTTTAATTAAGAAAGATTCCTCACTTTGTTCGGAATGACAGGTTTTTTGGGGATTATGGGAGTGAGGGGTGAAGGGCGTTAAGGCCGCAATTCACCCCTCACTCCAAGTTTTACACGTGCCTGTCATTCTGAGCGGATCCGCCGGAGGCGGAGAAGCGAAGAATCTTTATTATGTTTTTAAAATTACCTATGCATTAATTATAAAGTTATTATATTTTTGTTTTCATTATAACAGAACGATGATGCTTAAGAACACTGCAGCAATAGGAACGGATATCGGAAAATCTACGCTGAAAATCGCTGTTGTTAATATTGGAGGAGAAGTTTTAGCCAATAAATCTTATGAGCTTAATCGAAATCAGTCAAAGGATTATCTTATTTCAAAAATTGTTGAAGCAATTTCGAAGATAAGGATTGAAGTAGCATCAAAAGGTATCAATCCGATTTGTATTGGAATTTCTGCCAAAGGCTTTATTGATCATCAGGCAGGAATAGTGCTGGGCCCTGATCAGGGAATTAAAGGATGGAGAAATGTGCCGATTGCAAAAATGATCAACAGGGAAATCGGATTACCTGTTTTCGTTGGCAATGATGCAAACCTGATGACAATTGCCGAGCATAGATTTGGATCTGCAAAAAACTTCAATAATGTTGTATTTGTTGCATTGCGAACAGGCATCGGAGGAGGCATTATTATTAACAGGAAACTTTACAGGGGAGTAAATAACGCCGGAGGCGAAGTAGGGCAGATGATAATTAATTTTTCTAATGGATTGAGTGATAAAGGAATAAGAGGTTCTTTTGAACACTTTGCTTCAGCTACTGCCCTTATGAGGCGTTATCTGGAGATTGCAGGAACAACAGGTACCAGGAAACCAACGAAGCCGATTTCATGTAAGAAGATTTTTGAACTCAGTTATAAGAAAAATAAGGCAGCTGTTGCTGCAGTTGACGAAAATGCAGAAATGGTTGGTGTTGGTCTGGCTAACCTGATTGCGATTTTTGCACCTGAAATTATTGTACTTGGAGGAGGAATGTCGGAAGCCAGGGATTCATATATCAAAATGATTAAAAAAAGTGCATTTGCCAATTCGCTTGAAAATTGCAGAGCTGAAGTAAAAATTGAAAGAGCACATCTTGGTTCCGAGGCAGCATTAATTGGTGCTGCATATTACGCACTTTCAAGGCTTGCAGGAAAAGGAATCTGATAGGTGTAAGGTACAAGGTGCAAAGGATTAATTCCCCCTTTGAAGAGCCTGTCCCGCGTATCCGCCAACCGGCGGAGAAGCGGGAGGGTTAGGGGGATATAAAAAGATCGAAGATAAAAGACAAAATTACATTAATAGTTTAAACAACTTAAAATGAATTTATTATCAATATTTTTCATAGTAGTTCTGGCTACGTTTCTTAGTAAAAATCCCGTAGAATTAAATCAGAAGAAAAATGCAGTGACTGCATCTGAGCTGAAAGAGTGGATTTCATTTCTTTCTTCTGATGCAATGAAGGGACGTAAAAATGGTTCACCGGAAATGAAAACAGCTGCTGACTGGATCGGAGGGGAATTCAGGGAATACGGAGTCAGTCCTGCAGGTAAAAACGGAGATTTTTTCCAGAGTTATACTTTCATTTCCCGAATGGGTGCAATTGAAGAAAGAAACGTGATAGGAATTATTGAGGGTTCCGATCCCGAATTAAAAAATCAATATATTGTCGTGAGCGCTCATTTTGACCACATTGGGATAAAAAGAGGGGCTGCACCGGATTCAATCTGTAATGGGGCCGATGACAACGCAGCAGGTACATGTGCAGTAATCGGGATTGCCAAAGCTCTCAGTCTTTCGAAGATGAAACCCGGAAGATCAATTATATTCGCGGCATTCAGCGGGGAAGAGAGCGGAATGAGAGGTTCCCGTTATTTTGTTTCTGCTTCACCGGTGCCACTAAAAAATATCATTGCCGATATAAACTTTGAAATGATCGGTCACTCGGAGTACCTGGGGAAAAATAATTATTACATGACCGGATGCCCGTATTCTAACCTCGATGATGTGATAGGAGAGTATAACAAAAAGACTGATATCCGGCTTATTGATACAATTCCGCTTGCAAGCCAGCTTTTTTATGCTTCCGATAATATTGCGTTTTCAAGAATTTCAGTGGCTAATGGAATAGCTCAGGGCATCCCCAGCGGTACTTTTGCAACTACTGCACTATCCGATTATTTACATAGTGTGGATGACGAAGCTGAACTTTTCGATTTTGAAAATATGGCTAACCTGGTTAACTATTTCAGCGACATGATTTTATGGCTTTCAAATTCTGATTCTGAAATTAAATGGACTGATCCGAAATTTACACGGCCGCAATAATTCACTGACCATCCTAAATTCTGTTAAACATGGATCTTCAATCATCTCAGACACGTCATCAGACTTATGTGGTTATAACAGCATTCTGCTCACTCCTGGCAATTGTAGGATTTGCTCTTTATGGACTGCCTCTGTTCTATAATTTCTATATTGATGAATTCGGCTGGACAAGGAAAATAGTAACCTCAGGAAATTTTTACTCAAAAATGCTGGTTGCCCCTTTGTTTGGCTTCATCGCAGGCTGGATAATTGATAAATATGGCCCCAGAAAAATGCTTATGACCGGGGCATTAATGACCTTAATTGCATTTGTAGGTCTCAGCATGATGAAGTCCCTGAGTATTTTCTACATATCTTATGTTTTTGTTGCACTGGGTTACGTATTCGGAGGTCCGCTGCCATGCCAGGTTCTCATTTCAAGATGGTTTACGAAGAACCGCGGAAAAGCCATGGGGATAGCCTACCTTGGAATTGGTATAGGATTTACCATTGTGCCACAGCTTGTTGTGGTGCTGGAAAAAAATCTTGGATGGAATATGGCTCTGGTATTACTTGGTATATTGATTGTGCTTGTTTCAGTTCCGCTTGCTCTTTTTGTTAAGGATTCACCATCAAAAACAGATGTGACCATTGCACCTGAACCGGCTGTTCCGATAAAAAGCATACTCAGTAACCGTAACTTATACCTCCTTGCTTTGGGAAGCATGTGCTCAATTGGTGCAGTAGGTGGAATAAATCAGCATCTGAAGCTTTACCTCAAGGACCTTTCAATGGCCGATGCAACGATAGCCAACACCATTTCACTTGTAGCATTCAGCAGCCTTGCCGGCAGGGTTATCATGGGATGGCTGGCAGACATCTTTCCGCGAAAATACGTAATGATCCTTATTTACCTGCTTGTCGGCGGAACGATCCCGCTCCTGCTTGTGCCCGATTTTCCGGGGAGGCTATATATTTTTGCTGTGATATTTGGTTTGGGACTTGGAGGTGATTACATGATCATCCCGCTGATGGCCGGTGACCTTTTCGGTGTAAGAACACTTGGGCGGGTAATGGGAATCGTTCTCGTCGCAGATGGAATAGCAGAGGCCGGACTACCGGTGCTTGTTGGACATCTGTTTGATGTAAACGGGAGCTACATGTACGGATTTATAATTCTTATTGGGTTAGCCCTTATAGGAACACTGGTAGTCTCCTTCCTTCCGAAGCGCAAGCAGGAAACGGTCCCGGCTTCAAACTAGAATCCGGGGTATTTTATTGTGAAGTTCCTAATCCGGGAAGATAAGTTGCGATAATCTTTTGGCATTAACGCTGTTGGAATACATTAGCAGCATTCTCTCGCGTTCAGCGATCATCCCTTCGGTGAATGGCTGCTTCATCAGGTGATGGATTTTATCAATGATACCATCAGCTGAATCTTCAATAATGCAGGCTGAGCCCAACACCGTTCCCTTCGTCATATTTCTGTTCACAAGACAATGTCTTCCTGAGAAGAGGGAGATAAGAAGCTTCAGCTTCAGCCCGTTTGCAGACAGGGTGAATAACAGGTTTAACTGTGCATTCTTTATCAGCCCCGACATCTGATCATTATCAGGGTTAGCGATGATGCTTATATTCTTATAACCTGCTGCTTTGGTTTTCAATTGTTCAGGAGGATTTTTACCGGCAATTATGCAACTGTATGGCACTTTTGAAAATATCTCAGAAATCAGAAACTCACATGCATTAATATTCTCATTTACAGAGAGATCGCCATGATAAATAATATATTCACCAGTTCCCTGAAGGCATTCA
>JBGOXH010000133.1:0-7545 GCA_041479075.1 Bacteroidia bacterium
AAATGGGGCGAACGGCGGTAGGAGAGAACTCAACCGGGGGACACTCCCACAAAAGACATTTTTAAATAAAATTCATGAGTATGTGCTATTTTTAAACGTTTTTCATGAAGAATAAATGTTTTTCATATATCTTTACTTGTAAATAAAAATCATAAATAATGGCTGAAAATAAACATATTTCACAGGAGTTAATAGGAAATAATCGTTTTTCACAGAAAATAAATGTTTTTCATGGAAGACAGGCTCCAGAAAAAGCTACCCTGGTAGGATATGGCGCAGTGATTGATTCTCTGGATTTAGCAGTACCATTACCTGCCCGACTGGCATTGATAAGTGAAAAGCACAGACAATACCAAACACCAGAATGGTTAGTCTTTACTCCCCGGCACAAACCCCAGGATTCACTTTATGGTCATTTGACTTTTGCCCTTAAATATGAAGGAATAAACTTATTGTTTTTCAAAAAACTATTTGAGAAAGTCGATAAAGCGATAATAGAGTCAATTGTTATAAAAGAGCCATTAGGCCTATACAGCCGTAAAATATGGTTCTTGTATGAATGGTTAATACAATTGGTTCTTGACATTCCGGATTTGAAAGAGGGAAACTATGTACCATTAATTGATGAAAATCTACAATATTCAATTAGTAAAGGAATTAAATCTACTCGTCATCGTATTCTTAATAATCTTCCAGGGACTGTAAATTTCTGTGCATTGATATATAAAACACCAAAGCTTGAAAATTACATAAAAGAAGATCTATCAGGAAAAACTACTAAATTAATCAGTGGAGTGCATAGAGATATTCTGCTAAGGACTTCAGCATTTTTATTGCTCAAAGACTCAAAAGCTTCGTTCAGTATTGAAGGAGAGGTCCCTTCTCACACAAGGGCAAGTCGTTGGGGAAAAGTAATCGGCCAGGCTGGAACAAAACCGTTATCAAAGGAGGAGTTAGTCGGACTACAACAAATTGTCATTGAAAGTAAAAGATTTATTAACATGGGTTTTAGAACCGAGGGAGGTTTTGTAGGAGACCATGATCGTAGTTCCGGGGAACCTATTCCTGAACATCTTTCAGCCAGATGGCAGGATTTGGAAATATTAATTGATGGACTACTTGAAACTTCGACATTGTTGGAAAAATCGAAGTTCAATCCTGTTCTTTCCGCAACCGTTATAGCTTTTGGATTTGTATTTATACACCCCTTTGTAGACGGAAATGGCAGGATACATCGATATCTGATTCACCATATTCTGGCTAAGTCGGGATTTACTCCACAAGGAATAATATTCCCGGTTTCTGCAGCAATTCTTGAGAGAATAGATGATTATCGTAAAGTACTTGAATCTTACTCTCTCCTAATTTTCGATTTCATTGAATGGAGAGAAACAGAAGACCATAATGTGGAGATCCTGAATGAAACCATTGACTATTATCGGTATTTTGATGCGACTCTGCTTTCGGAATTCTTATTTGAATGTGTAGAAAGAACAATAGATAATATTATACCAAATGAGGTCGGTTATCTTCAGAAGTATGATGAAATGAAAGCCTGGCTTGATAATAAATTTGAGATGCCAGATAAAATGGTTGCCCTTCTGATTCGTTTTCTTGAACAAAACAATGGCAAACTGTCAGGCAGAGCAAGGAATAAGGAATTTCATGATCTGACGGATAAGGAAATTAAACTGATTGAAATAAAATATAAGGCATGTTTTAATGGGTGACATTAAAGCATTGTCTCTAATTGTTTGATTTTCCTGATGGTATTTATAGAATGTCCCGTAATGCCCATGATCCGTCTCACGGAGAGCTCACTTTTTTCGAGCAGGTCTGAGATATTATGATATTTGTCCATTAAAGAATCCGGTGTAGTTCTTGCTCCTCTAATCCGACCTTTGTACACTCCCCAATTTTTGATACAAAACGGGGATACAAAAAACATAAAACCCCTTATATTCAATCATATAAGGGATAGTTTTTGTAGCCCCACCAGGAATCGAACCTGGATTTAAGGTTTAGGAAACCTCCGTTCTATCCATTGAACTATAGGGCCATTTTCATTGTCCATCCAATAGAAACCGCAAACTTTTGTCCGCCGAAGCCTTGGCGAAGGCGGATATCCATTGAACTATAGGACCAATTGGGAAGGGCAAAAATATTGCTTTTTTTTATCATTGCAAACTGGGAATTGAAATACTGCCTCTTTTGGAACGAAGGGGTGAAGGGGAGATGGCGGGAGAGGGAGTTAAATATACCGCTCTATTTCTTAAAATAGAAATCTCCTGTAAGACCATTCATTTCCAATGGCCGTTGCATGTTATTGGTTCTCTTCATCACCTGCTTCCTTGTATTATTAAATACGTTGGAAAGGGACTGAGGAATATTCATTTGTTTTACCAGTTCCTCGGTAAATGTTCCGTTGGAACCCGAACCATCCGCAGCAGTTGATCCTTCAGCAGTAGCAAAAGAAATAATGGTCCCGCTTACTGAGTTAATCGCCCTGAAACCCTGTGCTCCTCCCCTCGACCAGCTTCTGAACGGGTTATCCCTGCAGGCATCGAGAATTACAATATTGATATTTTCCGGGACTTGTTCAAATTGCCTGACAATTTTATTCACCTGTATTGCTTCCCATTGACAATCAGTTTGTTTATTTAAAGCAGCGTCAGTGGGGATTAGGTAATTCTCACCATCCACCTGTACCCCATGTCCGGCATAATAAAACAACGCCACGTTGTACTGGGGTAGTTTTTCACTGAACTCCCTGATTGCCTGTTCCATTTCGGTCTTTTTTGCATTTATGTGCTTCATTACTTCGAATCCCAGGGTTTTAAGCGTCCCTTCCATTAAATTTGCATCATTGACAGGATTTTTCAGGACACTTGAAGTTCCGTAATCTGCATTGCCAAAGATCAGCGCCAACCTCTTTTCTACCACAGCTGTCGTAGTAAACCTGATCGATCTCTTTTCAGAATAATTACTGCCTGCAATATTTGTAGCATTAATATAAATGCTATTATCTCCCTCTTTAAGAATTACAGATTTGGCAAAGCTATAGTTACAATCACCGGTCTGAGATGTCTGAAACGTCATTATAGTTGCCATCTCGACGCCATTTACAATGATTTGAGCTGATTTAAGTTCTGCAGCTGATTTTATGCATGCCTCAATCAAAACCATTTCAGAATTGACTAATGTGGCAGGATCAACCGGATTTGTCCAGCTGACCACAGGCGGATTTGCCGGAGGATTGTTCAGATAACGATCTTCAGACCTTGTTGTCCCGTTATTGTTGGTTGCCACCATATAAATATTATTATCTCCGGGCTGAAGATTTATAGATTTTTCAAGTGTAAATTCTCCCTGGGGATTTACAGCTGATAGCTGACCCACCTCCTCTGATGCCACTCCATTCACATATACCAACAGCGACTGCAGTTTATCGGATGATTTAATTGATACCCTTATTTTGGCTGAGTTTAAGTTGATAACATTATTTTGCCTTGAAGGGCTTATCCACGTAACGGCTGGTGCTGAAGGTGAAATGAGGTTTACTGATCTTGTTTCAGAAGTGGAGCTTCCGGCACTGTTTTCAGCTATGATATAGATCCTGTTTTCTCCCTGATTCAGCGTTAATTCCTTTTCAACCTGGTATTCTCCCGGCTTCTGATTAATTGCGCTGGATGGGGTAATATTTTCAAGAACCTTTTCATTCAGGTACATTTTAAGATCTTTCAGGTCAGTTGTGGAAGAAATGTTTGCCCTGATCGTGATTGTTGATGCTGATATGCTCGAAACCCCCGCCTCAGGCGACCCCCATGTTATTAAGGGCATGGAGGGAATGATATATTTAATGTTACGGGTTTCCGAAGTGGAAGTACCGCCTGTATTACCGGCAACAACATATATATTGTTTTCTCCCTGCTTAAGAGGTATGCTGCATCCCAACAAAAATTCTTCATTCTCTTTTTTGACATTACCGGTTAAGCTGATATTATCCAGGATTTTTCCGTTAACATAAACCGCGATATTTTCAAGATTTACAGTCGATTTAATACCCAGCCTGACATCCATTGCAGCCTGATTCACTGACTGATCGGTCAACGGATTTTTCCAGGCCAGTACAGGGATCTCCGGAACCTGATAGTCTATAACTCTTTTTTCTGAGACAATTGTCCCGGCATCAGTTATGGCTGACAATTCAAATGTGTTGGCTCCGGGTTTAAGATTAAGAATATCCTCGTATAAATATTCCTGTGTATTTTTTGGGGTAACCCGGGTTTTGACGTTGGAAGGTGATTCGTTCCCATTTAAAATAAGGTGTGTACTTTTAATTACTGATTTTGTCTTAATATTGGCTGAAACAGGGAATTCAGATTTATATGTATCTGATTTGGAGGCAACAGGCAGTATCCAATTAATTTCTGACACAGTCCCCGGTACATAGTTTATAAGAAATTTATTTGAATAGCTTGTCCCTTTTGCATTGCTGGCAATCAGAATGATGCTGTTAACACCGGCGCTCAGGGGAACACTCTTTTCAAAACTGTACGTGTCGTTACTCACCTGGGTGATCCCTTCTTTTCCCTGTGTTAATACCGTCCCGTTGAAATTAATGCTTGTACTTAAAATATTAAAGTTGGTAATTATTTCAGCTTTGATATTCACCGTTCCTGATCCGACAGTTGTGTTAGGCGAAGAAGGTGAAATCAGCTTAATGATCGGTTCCAGCTGACAGATGATATTGCGTTTTTCTGAACTTCCGTAACCGATGCTGTTCTTTGCATTAAGGTAAATGGTGTTTAACCCTGCCTGAAGAGGAACGAAAGTGTTTATAAGATAAGTAACACTGTCTTTCTTATCGAGTTTTATATTGGCTTCACTTGCCGCGATAGTCCTGTTGTGAAATACCCTGATTGTTTGTAAACCTGTAAAGGATACAACCTCTGCCTTGATGAAAATCAATCCTGAATTATTAAGAGTATCCGTTGGAGAAGGACTAATCATTGTAATGACAGGTAGTAAGTCGCGCAAATAATTGACATACCTTATTTTAGAATTAGTAGCACCTTTAGTATTGTTCGCTGCAATATATATGCTGTTTTTGCCCGGTTTCAATTGTATGTTCTTCTCATAAATAAATATGTCATTATTAATGGGAGTAAATCCTCCTTTTTCTTCGGCAAGCTGAGTACCATTGAGATTTATGCTGACACTCTGAAGATCAGAGCCTGTCTTTATCTCAGCTTTTACAGTCAGCATTCCTGATTCCGAGTTAGAGTTGGCAGTAGAAGGCAGGAGCCATGTGACAAATGGCTCAAGCTGGCATGTAACTGTACGTTTTTCTGAAATTGATTTACCTATTAAATTCCTGGCATCAACATAAATTATATTTTCACCTTTCTGAAGAGGAATGAGTCTCTCAAAAACATATGTAATGCTGTCTTTTGATTCAAGTTTTTTCCCGGTCTCATTGACCACCATAGTCCCGTTGTCATAAATTCTGAATGTTTGCAATTCAGACCTGGAAGCAATTTCTGCTTTTACAAGAGCTAAGCCTGAATTATTAAGACTATCTGTGCCGGAAGGACTGACAAGAGTGATAACCGGTGATAAGCCCAGCGGTGAATAGTTGATATATCTTATTGCTGAACTGGTAGATCCTTTTGAATTGCTGGTTGTGATAAAAACAGTGTTCCTGCCGGTTTTGAGCTGTATGCTCCTTTCAAAAATGTAAATTTCATTATCCCGGGGTGTAATTCCTCCTTTTTCATCGGCTAACAGATTGCCATTGAGATTTATACGGGTGCTTAGAAGATCAAAGCCGGTCTTTATTTCAGCCTTGACAATCAACTTTCCCGATTCCGTGGTTGAGTTGACAGAAGCAGGTAAAACCCATGTGAAATATGGTTCCAGCTGGCTGGTAATAATCCGTTTTACTGAAGTTGCCCAACCTTTTGAATTTTTTGCATCAACATAAATTATATTTTCACCTTTCTGAAGAGGAATGAGTCTCTCAAAAACATATGTAATGCTGTCTTTTGATTCAAGTTTTTTCCCGGTCTCATTAACCACCATAGTCCCGTTGTCAAAAATCCTGAATGTCAGCAATGAAGACCTGGAAATGATTTCCGCCTTCACCAGCGCCAATCCGGAATTGTTAAGACTGTCAATACCGAAAGGTCGCACGAGAGTGATAAGTGGTGCTGAACCGGTTTGCTGACCAGCCACCAGATGAGGAAGAAGAATAACTGAAATCAGGCTGAAATACCTGATAATACCGATAAACTTGAGATTGATTTTCATAGTGACTTCCCTTGAGTTTCAATCATTTCAAAATTACGACTAATTTGTTAATAATCAAAAAGAAAACAAACCGGATCAGTGCACTATCCCGGGCTCTCATTTTGATAAATGCCATTTGTTTCATACTTTCACTCCGTCAAAAAATTTTATCATGAACTGGATCGACCTCATCATTGTAGTAATATTAATTATAGCTCTGATATCGGGTTTTACGAATGGTTTTGTAAAAGAGGTCGCATCACTGGCTGCACTTATACTAGGTATCTGGGGTGCTATTAAATTTTCAAGCTTTACAGCTGCAAAACTCTACGACTGGTTCGATATGACAGGACAATATGTTGGTATTATTGCTTTTATAATTACCTTCATAATCATTGTGGTAATAATTCATTTTATCGGAAGTTTAGCCGATAAAATTGTTGATGCAGTCTCACTCGGTTTTCTGAACAGAATACTCGGCATGGTATTCGGCGTCTTAAAATCGGTAATGATTATGAGCGTCTTCTTTGCCATTCTTAATGCAATAGATGTACACAGGCCATTTCTTCCGCACGATAAAATCGAAGAATCAAAGTTTTATAACCCTATTTCCGTTATTGCACCGGCAATATTCCCGATATTGGGAGAGGGAAATTTCGGATCAGCCTTCGACAGATTTAAAAAGAAACCCGAACCTGTACCCCAGCCGGAAGAAAAAAAAGTAGAGGTGACTATTTAATGGTGTTTGTTATATTTGCAATTCTGAAAAAGTATATATGAATTTTATTGAAGAACTGAAATGGAGGGACATGATTCACGATATCATGCCTGGAACAGAGGAATTGCTGAATAAGGAGATTACCACAGGATATATAGGATTTGATCCTACTTCAGACTCACTTCACATCGGCCACATGGTACAGGTAATGCTACTGGTGCATTTTCAGCGCGCCGGCCATGTACCTGTCGCCCTGATAGGTGGCGCTACGGGAATGATAGGCGATCCGTCAGGTAAGTCGGAAGAAAGAAACCTGCTTGATGAAGCGACTCTCAAGAAGAACCAGGAAGGAATAAAAAAACAACTGTCCAAATTCATCGATTTTCAGTCAGATAAAAAAAACAAAGCCATTATGGTTAACAATTATGACTGGATGAAAGAATATTCTTACCTGGATTTTATCAGAGAAATAGGGAAGCATATCACGGTAAATTATATGATGGCAAAAGATTCAGTTAAAAAAAGGCTGAAATCTG
>JBGOXH010000088.1:0-10526 GCA_041479075.1 Bacteroidia bacterium
AATGGAATACAAAATACGGATCAAGCGCTACGAAAAGAAAGCTTTATCTCGGGAAAATAACCAATTATTTTACCAGGCTGAATGTGGCCGAAATTAAGCTTGAAAACGGTGATCTTAATAAAGGTGATACAATACTTATAACCGGCCCCTCAACAGGAGTTATTGAACATGCTGTGAGCGAGATCAGGGTCGATTTGAAAGAGACTGAAAAAGCGTTTAAAGGAGAGTTTTGTTCAATTAAAATTCAGGATTATTTAAGGCGGTCTGATAAGGTTTACAAATGGGTTTCATCTGATGAATGTAATGACCTGTAATTTAATCTGATTCCCATGTTATTTGTTTTGAAGCTTCAAGTATTTTATTCGCATTTGCTTCAATATCATCGTTCTCCGCTTCAACATAGATTACATTCCCTGAGTGTTTTTTTGTAATTCCGTATAAATACGCTTTATCGTAGTACTTCAAAGTAATTCTGATTGCTTTTTCAAAATCTCCGGTATCAACAGCGTCAATAGCATCTTTTGTATTATCTCCTCCCATTCGTTTGCTAATTTTCATTATTGAATTCTTAAGCATCTCCGGAGGGTAAGTTGAATATTCTTCAATAAGTCTCGGAACTCTTTTATCAACATCCATAATTAAAATAATTACAGGGGCCTTTTGAAGATTATTATAAAAGAAGTCGGGCATAAAAACAGTGCCGATGTTACGGCTTTCATCTTCGATCCATACAGGAAGATTATTATCCAGATTTACCCATTCATTATAAAGCAGATTAGCAAAATGTTCGGAAGTGGGTTGTGCAGGCTGGCCAAGGGCTCCGAAAGCTGATCCTTTGTGATTTGCAAGGCCTTCAAGATCAATAAACTGATGTTTTAATTTCCGGATATGATGCAGAATATGTGTTTTACTGCTTCCGGTCATTCCGCCCAGGATAATTACTTTACGTTCCTCTGCAAGGCGTGAAAGAATATGTCGTCTGTAAGTTTTATATCCTCCATCAAGAACTTCAACATTCATATCACCCAGGGTAAAGAGCCAGGCCATCGTTTCAGATCTCATTCCTCCACGCCAGCAGTGAACAAGAAGCTTGTTTTCTTTTGCAATCTTAAGTGCTGCCAGAAGCTTTAAATGCATTGCGGGGCCTGTAAGCTCTATCCCCTTAATAATTGCCTTGTTTCTGCTTTCCTTCTTATATGTAATCCCAACAGCTTCCCGTTCCTGGTCGTCAAAAAGAGGTATGTTAAAAGCACCGGGGATGTGTCCTGCCTTAAATTCAGATGGAGATCTTACATCAACGACAGGGATACTTTCTGCCAGTTCCAGAAATTTATGAATACCTGTTTTTTTCAATAGTTGAAATACAATGAGTTTAAAGGAAATGTCTGCCCGTTCCGGTGTGGCTGGTCAGCTTTTCTTAAAATATTTTGTAAAGAGTTTTTTAAGCTCTTCAAGCCTCACTGGCTTGGCGATGAATTCTTTTATACCTGATAATTCTGCTTTCCTTTTGGCATCAGGCATATTATCGGCTGTAAAAGCGACAATCAGAACTGTTTTGTCAATTGCCAGTATTTTTCTGGCCGAGTCAAATCCGCTCATTTCAGGTAAAATAAGATCCATAAAAATCAGGTCGTATTTCTTATTTTTTGCGGCAATAAAACCTGCATAACCATCATCAGCGAAATCAAAGGAATATCCCAGCGTTTTTAGCATGGTCCCGATTACCTTTTGATTCATTTTATTGTCTTCAACAATCAGGATTTTTATGTCACTTTTAATATTGCTTATATCAACAGACGAATTGATTGATTTCAGGTAAGGAAAGCTATCGTGAATTATTTCCATCAGCTCATTGTTGTCATATGGTCTGACAAGGTAATGATCAATCCCCAACGTAATGCATTTCAAATAATTCCCCTTCTGATCATTGGAACTGATCATAATCAGAACGAGCTTGCCTGAGAGATTATTTTCCCAGATTAATTTTGCAACATCAAATCCATTGAATCTAATATCATCAAGTATTACAATAAGGTTATATTTGCCGGAAGAGAAGCTCAGGTTAGATTTTATTTGATCGACTGTTGACTTCTGATATGATGTAACAGAAACAGTCAGCCCTAATTTGTGAAGAGAGCTCAGGATTTCTTCGTCTCTTGATTGCGGAGCTGTAATAACAAGGGCCTTTATTTTATCGATTGATGTGATTCCTTTCTGATCAATGTTTTTAATAATTCTGTCGTTCGAATAAACTGTAAAAGTAAACATTACTTTTGTTCCCTTGTTTCCGGGAAGACCTGAAGGGCTTTCGGAGGTAAGTTCTCCGCCCATCATTTCCACAAGCTGTTTTGCAAGAATAGTCCCAAATTCTGATTCGTCGTTGCTTCTTACAGCTTTTGATTCCATATTTACAAAATCCCCAAATATTTTTTTCAGATTTACTTTATCAAAACTTAGTCCGGTGTCAAGTAATTCAAAGCCCAGAGTTATTATTCCGTTTTTGTTGCTTTTCAGCCCGCATTTTAATTGTATTTCTCCCTTTAAAGTATTTGAAGCTGAATAATTAATAAGATTGGTTAAAACCTGTCTTAACCTGAAAGGATCAGAAATAATGCTTTCCGGGATATTCTCATCGATTGTACAGGAAAAAACAATGTCTTTTTCAGCTATATAAGTATTTGCCAGATCCGTACAATAACTTATTTCTTCTCTCAGGTTAAACGGGATTTCATCAAGGATCATTTTGCCGGTTTCAATCTTAGAGAAGTCAAGGATATCATTGATTATATTCAGCAGAACTTCAGTCGACCTTCGCAAAAGAGTAATTATTTCCTTAACATCATCCGCGATTGGCTGTTTACAAAGAATGTCTGTCATTCCAATAATTCCGTTTAACGGGGTCCGGATTTCATAGCTCATTCTCGCAAGAAACTCAGATTTCGCAATATTGGCTTTTACTTCCTGTTTTCTTGCAGATTCCAGCATGGTAACATCAATCAGGATCTCCATTGTTGCTTCTTCTCCCATAAAAACGACCGGAATGCTGTTTCTGTAAAGTACAATTTCACCGATTTCTTTCTTAATGATTACAAACTGATCAGGATTAAATGTTCCGCTCAGGTTCTTTGAGAAATATTCACTGACTTCGGATACAGATGTCTCGGGGAATATTTTCCCCCGCATTTCAGATTCGCCTGAGTATGAATACTGAGTTGCAGCAACTTTGTTTGCTTTTATTATTTCATGATTTTTATTATGTATAATTACCCCTACCGGCATCTCTTCGATCAGCGTGAAGAGCATTTTTTCCGATTCGCTCAGCCGTTTTGTTTCTGATTTCTGTCTTTTGAGATATCTCCAGAAAATATAAATGATAATCTGAATAAGCAGGAGTGTACCAAGAACAATAAAAAGTGAGTTCCAAATCAGGTATTTTTGAAAAAAATCGGTTGGTGCCGAAAAAACAAGACCAATGTTTCTTTGAATAAGCTGAGTCGAATAATAAGATGAGATAATTTCTTTTGTTTTCCCGTCAAATACAGCCTTGTGTCTGGTATTTGCTATTGAACCGGATTCAATTGCAGAAGTTATTTTTCCAATTTCGGAGTAGATTATTTTGTTGCCGAAATTATTATAAACGATTTCTCCTGAATCACTTACAACCCATTGCCATTGATAATCCTTAAGATTGAAAACAGAAAATATTTCATTAAAGTATTTCTGATAATCAATAGAAACAACAATGTTCCCGACTGTAATATTGTTCTTTATCAGAGGTTGATAATAATCAAATATTTTGTTCTCAAGGACTAGTTTTTCCATCTCAATAATTTCTCCCTGTACATGAAGGATAAACAGTTGTTCAAGCCAATCTCCCATATCGTCTTTCTTTAAGGTGTATTCATTCCTTTTATCATCATAAAGTTTCATTCCGGTAACCAGATCCTGATATTTTGAAAAGAATAATTTCATGTTTTCCTTGGCTCTGTATTGTTTTTCGTTATCAGTAAAAAAAAGAGCCAGATCATCCGAGAAACTTATCTTATTAAGATCACTTATGAAATAATTGTTGGTATTATCTACAGAGAGACCTGCTATTTGTACCTGCCGGTCAAGTAATGTCGTTATATAATTTATCTGCTTGTTATACAGGTTTCTGTAATAGAAAAAATTAGCCAGCATTATCACAACAAATGCTGAATAGACAAAAATCAATAGCTTTTTCATTTGTGAATAATATACGGCTGTCAAAGTTTATAAAGATACGTTTTAATCCTTAATTTAAACATCACCTCAACGGTATTTCCTGTTTTCATCCTCCAGGATATTGAGATAGCTTTTGTAGCGCAAAGGATCTATGAGCTTGTTTTCAACTGCATTTCTGACAGCACAGTCAGGTTCATCAAGATGAAGACAATTATAAAACCTGCAATCTTTTGAAATTCTGAATATTTCCGGGAAAAAATGATAAATTTCATTCCTGTTCATATCTACAACACCAAATCCTCTGATACCTGGAGAATCGATAATAAATCCCTCAAAAGGCATTTTATGCATTTCGGGAAATGTGGTAACATGCTTACCTTGTTTATGATAATCAGATATTTCTTCAGTTTTTAAATTAAGCGCCGGATTTAATTTGTTTAATAATGTAGTTTTCCCTACTCCGGAATTACCTGCAATGAGACTGATCCTGCCTTTCATTTTTTCTTTCAGAATATCAGTACCGTAGTTGCTGATCAGTGATAATCTGAAACATTCATACCCTATCTTGCTGTAGAGTGAGATAAGATATTCCATGCGTTCTGTCTCCTTTTTCCCGTACAGATCAATTTTATTTATAATTATGTTAGCAGGCACCCTGTAAGCTTCAGCAGTGATCAGAAATCTGTCAATGAATTCAACTGGTGTTTCAGGAAGTATTATCGTTATCATCAGGAATGCCTGGTCAATGTTTGCCGCAATTATCTGCGATTCCTTTGAAAGATTTGAAGCTTTCCTGAGGATATAATTCTTACGTTCAAGAACTTCAGTAATTATACCTGAATTTTTACTTCTTTCAAATTCAAATAAAACATTGTCACCTACCGCTACAGGATTTGTTGTCCGAAGCTCTTTTACCCGGAATTTGCCTTTGATGGTACATTTAATTATTTCTTCTTCATACAGAACTTTGTACCTGCTCCCGGTTGATTTTATGACAAGACCTTTTTCCATGAATATAAAAGTGATATGTAATGAAAATCTCACCACCTCCCCCCGTCGTTGCCGCCGGGGTACTCCTCCTTTGAAAAGGAGGAGAAAGTTAAAATATTATAAATCAATACTTTCCCCTCCTTTTTAAAGGAGGGGTGTCCTGACCGAAGCGTCAGGACGGGGTGGTTTTATATAATTTTAATTTAATATGATTTAGTTAATTATCCGAAGCCATCAGCAGGAATGGTTTCATTTCAAAGCTGTGATAATATGGTCTCAGCCTTTCAGTGTTATAATCTGCTATTTTGACAATCTTTTTTGAAGATGCTACAACATCAATTGGCACATTGTCGTAACGGCCGTTTTGGAGCACAACTATACGACCATGAACACCTTTAAGTATAAGGTCAAGAGCCAGGTTTCCATAAGCCATCGGTACAATCGAATCAAGGAAATCAGGATCGCCGCCACGAACCATATAGCCAAGCTTCTGGTTTATGATATTGATAGTTTTACCGTTATTGTATTTTCCGGATAATTCTTTTATTTTCTGTGAAACAACGTCTCCAATACCTCCCAGTTTAGCATGTCCGTATGCATCCCTTTCGCTATCGGTAAAGATCATCTCACCGCCTTTGAACATTGCTCCTTCAGAGACAAGAACTATTGAATATTTGCTGGGGTTCTGGTTCCTGTCTTCAACAAGAAGTTGAGTAAGTAATTCAATATCAAATTTATATTCCGGTATTACACATCGGTTTGCCGAACCGGCCATAGTAGGAAGCATTGCAGTAAAACCGGCATAACGACCGAATACTTCAAGAACCATAATTCTTTCGTGTGATCCGGCTGAGGTCCTCAGGCTATTCGTCATTTGGATGGTTCGAGTTACACAGGTGCTGAAGCCGATGCAGTAATCTGTACCCGGAACATCGTTATCCATTGTTTTTGGAATTGCGACAACATTGACACCCTTTTTGTAAAGATGGACTCCATAACTAAGAGTATCATCTCCACCAATAGGAACCAGATAATCAACGCCAAGCCATTCAAGGTTTTTAATTATCTCGGGAGTAAGGTCATTCATTTCTGCATTATAGGTTCCCTGAAGATGATCCGGGACACTGGATTTTGACATATGGCTGGGCCGTGTTCTTGATGTGTGCAGGAAGGTCCCTCCCGTCCGGCCGGCTTTATTAACGACATTGTCTGATAATATCTGGTAACAGTTGCTGTTGTCTGCTTTGATATCCCTGATTAATTCTGAAATACCTGCCCAGCCTCTGCGCAGCCCTATTACTTTATAACCTTCGCGGTTTGCACGTATTGTAACTGCACGTATTGCCGGGTTAAGGCCCGGGACATCTCCTCCTCCGGTTAAAATAGCAATAATCCCTTTTGTCTTTGGTATTGCAAAGCTGCTTTGCTTTTTCATTGTTGCCATATTCTTGAATTTTTTAAGACCTCAAAAATAAAATATTTTAAGATTAGTTTGATGGATTTTAACATCAATTTTTAGCTCTATTTAATTAGTGCAACACATTAGAATTTAAGTTACAAGAATATTCTTCTTTATTAGAATATACCCCCTTTCTTCTTTCCCCCAAGGGGGAAATGATAAAATTTTCACCTTCCCCCGTGGGGGAAGGTAGTGAAGGGGATCAGAATAAAATCAATTAAAACTATTATTTATTTTTAATGGTATTTACATTAAATGTGAAGAAATACATTGACTGCTGAACATTTTATATTCCTTATCCTCTTTTTGAAAGGATTTCAAGCTTGTTAATATCAACCACTTCAATGGTTTTACCAAATATTTTAATGATCCCTTCCTTTTTAAAATCAGAGAGTGTTCTGATCACATTGGCAGTGCTCATACCTATATAGTCTGCAATCTCCTGGCGTGAAACAGGAAGGTCGAAAATTCTTGTATTATAAATTTCTTTGGTAAAATATAAGAGAACAAATGCAACCCGGCCAACAAGATTTTTTTGCCTTATATCAAGAGTCTGATTTATAATTTTATCATTTATTTTGGAAATTTTTGTCAGCAGACCCATGGCAAATCCACCATTCTTCATAAAGAGGTTTTTGATAAACCAGAGCTTTACTATACATACAACAGAATCTTCGACAGCAGAAACTGAATACTGGTATCGTTCTTCTGAAAATATGCTCATGTTACTGACAAATTCAAAAGGTTTTGTGATTGTGATTATTTGCTCTTTACCATCTGATGTCTTTCTGAATAATTTTACAAGACCGCTTTTCAGATATTTAAAATCAGTTATCCTGTCTCCCTCAATATTTATAATTTCTCCTTTACTGAAGGACTGTTCTTCTTTGTGATTGCATAGCTCCTGAATAGTTGCATTATCGAGATAAGAAAATACTATATCTCTGAATTCACACCTTTCGCAGACACAATCTTTATTCATCTTTCCTGCTTTATTACAAAATTATAATTTTCAAACTAATTTTTTCTATTATTTGTTTATTGCCAAATTTATACCTATTTTCTAATTCATTTAAATAAAAAATAATTCTGTTATAAAATGATCTATAGAACAGATTATCATGTACATACATCTTTCAGCGATGGCCGGTCGTCTCCCGAAGATTATATTGCTCCCGCAATTGCTGCCGGATTATCAGAAATCGGCTTTTCAGAACATCTTTCGTTATTTAAAGAAAACCAGGACTGGTGCATGAACCCGGCAAACACTTTATCATACATAGATTATATAAACAAGCTGAAGAAAAAAGTAAATGATATTCAAATTAAAACCGGGCTTGAGATTGATTTTATTCCAGGTAAGGAAAAAGAAATTGAGAATTTCCTCTCCGATCTGAAGCTTGATTACAGAATTGGTTCCGTTCATTATCTCGGGGAAAAAACTGTCGATATTGGCCCTGAATTTTATGAAGGGAAAAACATTGATCTTCTCTATGAATCATATTTTGATCATGTTATTGCAGCTGTTTCTTCAGGACTTTTTGATATTATTGGTCATTGCGACCTTATCAGAATTTATGGCTTTAAGCCCGTAACCGACCCGGAGCCGTTTTACAGGAAACTCGCAAAAACTCTGAAAAAAAATGATGTGGCATTTGAACTGAACACCAATGGAAGGAACAGACCTCTTGCTGATTTTTATCCCGATCGCCGGTTTCTTCATATTTTCAGAGAAGAGAATATCCCGGTATGTGTCAATTCAGATGCACACATGCCAATCCGGATTGGACAATATTTCGATGAAGCGTATGAGCTGCTCAGATATACCGGCTTTACAGAAATGGCAGTTTTTTCTTCCAGAAAAAGGAAAATGATGTCTATTTGAAGTAGATTCCCTGCTATCGCCAGGAATTACATGATGAAAATTACTGGAAAAGTAGGGAGATTCCTCGCTAACGCTCGGAATGACAATTCCTCTTGGGAATAATAAGAGAAGAGATGGCGGTTTGCCAGTGCGAACCGCCATCTCTTCTCCATCAACCACAACAAAAATGTCATTCCGAGTGAAGTCCCGCAACGTGGGACGTAATGAGGAATCTTTATATTCCTTATTTTTGTTTTCATTAATACGTGTTAATATTACACTTAATAAGAAGCATCCCCATGAAAAAATTATTACCTCTGTTCTATTTGTTATTAATCGTTCTGTTAATCTGCTGTTCCTGCACTTTAAAGGAGAAAAGTGTTGTTAAAGCCGGGGGACCGGAAGTTATTTCATTCAGGGCGCTGCAATTTCCTCTTACTTCTGTAAAGCTTCTATATGGTCCTTTTTTTCATGCAGCGGAACTTGATGCAAAAATTCTGCTGAGCTATGAACCTGACAGGCTTCTTTCAAAATTCTATTCCGAAGCAGGGCTGACTCCAAAAGCTGAACATTATATGGGATGGGAGAATGAGACAATTGCCGGACATAGTCTCGGACATTATCTGAGCGCCTGTTCAATGATGTACCAGACAACCGGTGATAATAAATTCCTTGAAAGAGTCAATTATATTGTCGATGAACTTAAAAAGATTCAGGATGCCGATGGGAATGGATATATAGGTGCATTCCCAAATGGAAAGAAAATCCTTGAGAATGAGGTTGCTAAAGGAAATATAAGATCGCAGGGATTCGATCTTAACGGGATTTGGGTCCCGTTTTATACGGAACATAAAATGATGGCAGGGCTGAGAGACGCATATCATTTATGCGGAAATCAAACAGCTCTCGAAGTGGAAAAAAGATTTGCCGACTGGCTCGATGGTATTGTTTCTCCGTTAAATGATGAGAAGGTTCAGAAAATGCTTCGATGCGAACATGGCGGAATTAGTGAAACTCTTGCTGACCTGTATGCTGATACAAAAGATGAAAAATATCTGAGAATTTCAAGAATATTTTATCAGAAAGCATTCCTCGATCCTTTAAAAGAGGGAAAAGATGTTCTGCCGGGAAGACATTGTAACACTAACATTCCCAAGCTGATAGCCCTTTCCCGCCTTTACGAGCTTACAGGGGATACATCCGACAGGAAAGCTGCAGAATTTTTCTGGAATACTGTTGTCTATCATCATTCTTATGTGACCGGTGGTAACGGTAACAATGAATATTTTGGCCCTGCAGATAAATTAAGAGATCGTCTTGGAGAAGGAACCACAGAATCGTGCAATGTCTATAATATGCTGAAGCTTACAGAACACTTGTTTGAATGGGAAGCTTCTGAAAATGTTGCAGATTTTTATGAAAGAGCTCTGTTCAATCACATTCTTTCAACACAGAATCCGGAAGACGGGCATGTCACTTATAATCTTTCCCTCGACATGGGCGGATTCAAGGATTTCCAGGATCCGGAATGGTTTACCTGCTGCATAGGGACAGGAATGGAAAATCATTCAAAATACGGGAGAAATATCTTCTATCATAATGATAATGAACTGTTTCTGTTCCAGTTTATAGCTTCAGAACTGAACTGGAAGGAAAAAGGGCTGATTGTCACGCAGAATACAAAATATCCTGAAGAACAGGGGACGACACTTTTATTTACCTGCGAAAAACCTTTAAAACTTACCCTTCAGATCCGGTATCCTTACTGGGCAGAAAACGGTGTTGAAATTTGGGTAAATGGAAAAAGAAAACATGTAAAAAATGTACCTGGCAGCTTTATTCCTGTTGAAAGAACCTGGAAAACAGGAGATAAAGTTGAAATTAAAATCCCATTCTCTCTTCGCCTCGAATCAATGCCTGACGACAGCAGCAGAGTTGCTGTAATGTATGGTCCGCTTGTAATGGCAGGTGATCTGGGTCCCGTTAAAGATTCTGCTTCAACAGACG
>JBGOXH010000221.1:0-5016 GCA_041479075.1 Bacteroidia bacterium
CAGCTTTTCCCGAGATTACCGGGCTTGAAGAAGAGATTGAACATTGCAATGCTGAAATTACAAGAAGAAATGATTATGAATCGGCCGAATATCTGAAGCTCTGCGACCACCTTACAGTTATTGAAGAGAGGTACAGGATACTTGGAGGCACCAATTACCTGGCTGAAGCAGAAAAAACTCTTATCGGCCTTGGTTTTGAAAGGAAAGATTTTGACAGGCCTACCAGAGAGCTGAGCGGGGGCTGGAGAATGAGAATTGAAATTGCAAAAATCTTATTAAGAAAACCATCTCTTTTTCTTCTTGATGAGCCTACAAATCATCTTGATATTGAATCAATTCAATGGATTGAAACATTCCTGGCAGAGTCGCAGAGTGCAGTCGTCCTGGTATCACACGATAAAGCTTTCCTTGATAATGTAACTAAAAGAACTATTGAAATATCGTTGGGTAAGATATATGATTACAAGGTATCATGGTCGAAATTCGTTGAGCTCAGGAAAGAGAGAAGAGAACAGCAGATTGCTGCATTCCGGAACCAGCAGAAAATGATAGAGGATACTGAAAAATTCATTGAGCGATTCAGGTATAAGGCAACAAAAGCAGTTCAGGTTCAGTCAAAGATAAAGCAGCTGAAAAAGATTGAGAGACTTGAGGTAGATGAGGAGGACCTCAGCGTTATGAATTTAAGGTTTCCTCCTGCTCCCCGCTCAGGGACCAATGTTATTGAGGCTGAAGGGCTTTCTAAAAGTTTTGGCTCCCTGCATGTTCTGAAAAAAGTCGATTTTAAGATTCATCGCGGTGAAAAAGTTGCATTTGTAGGCCGTAACGGAGAAGGGAAAACCACCTTTTCAAGAATCATTATCGGTGAACTTGATTATGAGGGATCCTTAAAGCTTGGTCATAATGTAAAAACCGGTTATTTTGCACAGAACCAGGATGAGCTTCTTGATGAAAGCAAAACAGTTTTTGAAACCATTGACTATATTGCTAAAGGAGAGATAAGGACAAAGATGCGCGACATGCTGGGAGCCTTTCTTTTTCATGGTGACGATATAGATAAAAAGGTAAAAGTACTTTCCGGTGGAGAACGGTCACGTCTTGCCCTGGTTAAGCTTCTCCTTGAACCTCATAATCTGCTTGTTCTCGATGAGCCTACCAACCATCTCGATATGCGATCAAAAGATATTCTTAAGCAGGCACTTTTGAAATATGATGGTACCCTGATTGTGGTTTCTCACGACAGGGATTTTCTCGATGGCATTGCAGGTAAAATATATGAATTCCGGCATAATAAAATAAAGGAACATATAGGCGGAATCTATGATTTCCTCAGGAAAAAGAAGATAGATAACCTGAAGGAAATTGAGAGAAAGGATACACGAAAAACAGATAACACCGTTGATAATTTCTCTTCAAACAAACAAAAATATCTCGAAAAGAAAGAATATGACCGTAACCTGAGAAAGCTGAGAAAAAGACTTGAGGATTCTGAAATAAAGATAGAGAGGCTTGAAGCTGAGATTTCAGCTCTCGACAAAGCTCTGAACTCACCTGACCATTCATTCACAGAAACACATGATTTTTTCAATAAATATCAGGAGCTGAAGAAGCAACATAATGAAGAAATGAACAGGTGGGAACAATATACTCATGATGTCGAAGTTTTCTTACAAAACAACATTTGAATATGGCCTTGCAGCAGCTTGAAAAAGAGTACATGGTACATGTTTATGAAATGGGACCTGATGGAAGAGTAAATCTCTGGTCACTGTTCAATTTTATGCAGGATATTGCTTCGGAACATGCTGTAAAGCTCGGCTTTGGGAGAGACGACCTGATGAAAAGAAATCATTTCTGGGTTCTTTCAAGGATGTTTGCTGTATTTTCGGACTGGCCGGTATGGGAAGAAACAATCCGGGTAAAAACCTGGCCAAATGGCACCGATAAACTATTTGCCATGAGGAACTATGAACTCAGCTTCCCTGATGACAGACCGGTTGGAAATGCATCTTCATCATGGCTGATTATTGATCGGACAACAAAGAAGATACAAAGACCTGATGAATTGATTACACGATATAATTCAGATAATCAGCCTGTTATATCTCCGGTCCGTAACGCTGTGAAGTTAGGAGAAGTCGCTGTGAACGGAGAGCTTTCATCAGAATTCAAAGTAAAGGTAAGCGACCTTGATATAAACCTGCATACAAATAATGTCAACTATCTTAAATGGGTTAATGATGCCTATGATTTAGATTTCGTAATGACACATATTCCATGTTCTGCGGAAATAAATTATCTTGCAGAATCGATGTTCGGTGATAATATAGTTGTGAGGACATCAAAAGACGAAACAGACAACAATTTTTTTAACCATTCAATTATCAGAACAAACGATAACAAAGAGCTTTGCAGGATCAGGCTTGAATGGAAAGAAAGAAGGATAAAATAAAAAATAAGGATCAGGCATGAATATTTTAAGGATCTTCCGGTTTATAATAATAAGTGCATTATCACTCGTGGCAGTGATCTCATGCAAAACAACTCAACCTGCTTTCGACCCAAAAGACCTTTCATACTTGTATAATCCGATTAAAAATACTATTAATCCCCGGTATAATATTACGAATCAGACTGACGATCAATCCGTTCTGTCAGTAAAATTCTTTGCAAGTGAACTTTTTTTCTCTGAAGCAAATCCACAGGGAGTTCCTACTGCTTCCATGTCAATTACAGTTAAGCTATTTAATATCAATCAGGGGATGGCGCTTACTGATACCGCCAATTTAATCGCGAACATAGTTAAAGAAGAAGGAAAACAGGAATATATTTATAATATCCCGTTAAGAGTAAATACTGGTATCGAATATGTTGCTGAGGTAAAAATTCTCGACAGGCTAAGATCTCTGGTAATGCAGGCATTTGTTCCTTTTAATACTTTATCATACACCAACAGGTATAATTTCCTGGCAAGGGGTTATTTTAAGGAAAATCCACTTTTCAATCCTGTAGTAAGGGCAGATGAATATGTCGATCTGGTTTATCTGAGAAAGCCAGTTGATTCACTTTTTATTTCATATTACAAACCATTCAGATTAATCCCGGATCCTCCTGCAATGGTGCTTCCCGAGAAAGCTATCGATTACGGACCAGATACAACAGTGGCTCTTCCCTATTCTGATACTCTTGCAATGATGTTTCCCAAGAAAGGTATTTACATGTGCAGTGTGGACCGCAAAATCAAAGAGGGATTTGCTTTTTTCAATTTCGGGGTTACATACCCGGAAATGAACATACCTGAGGTGATGATAGAACCTCTTGCGTATCTTGCCACTGAAAATGAAATGAATGAAATGCGGTCAGCACCAAGACCAAAAGTCGCTCTTGATGAATTCTGGATAAAATGCGGTGGAAATGTAGAAAGATCTCGTGAACTTATCAGAATATATTACACCCGGGTTTTATATTCAAACTTCTATTTTACCTCTTATAAGGAGGGCTGGCGTACTGAACGTGGTATGATCTATATCATTTACGGTCCGCCCGATAAAGTTTATAAAAATCCCGAAGGAGAGAGCTGGGGCTACCGTAAGCCGGTACTTAAATCTTCATGGGGAACCAGGTACAAGGTAAAAGAAGAATACCTTTATTTCAATTTTAAAAAGAAAAAAAGTATCTACTCCGATAACGATTATTTTATAAGCCGTGCCGAGACACTTGTTTCATATTGGGCTCAGGCAATCAATTCATGGAGAAAGGGAATAGTTTTCAGGCTTGATAATCCGGAAATATAAAACCGATGCAAAAAGAATCTGATTGCATTTTTGGCTTAAGGCCTGTTATTGAGGCAATTAAAGCGGGGAAACAGATTGATCGCCTTCTTATAAGACAGGGATTGCAGGGTGCATTGTACCATGAACTGATGACCGAGGTAAGTAAACATAATATTGTTTACCAGATAGTACCTCTTGAAAGAATTGAACTGGTTACCAGAAAAAATCATCAGGGTGTTCTTGCCTGGCTTTCATTTATCGAATACCAGAATATAGCTAACCTTCTTCCCATGATTTACGAAAAAGGTGAAGATCCATTGATCATAGCTCTCGACGGAGTATCAGATGTCAGGAATTTTGGTGCAATAACACGTTCAGCTGAAGGTCTTGGAGCGCATGCCATCATTATACCTGAGAAAGGATCAGCAAGAATTACTGCCGATGCTATAAAAACATCTGCAGGCGCTTTGCATTTATTTCCGGTCTGCAGGGAAAAATCAGTTCTTAGAGCAATAGAATTCCTGAGAGATTCAGGACTTAAAATTATTTGCGCCCTGGAAAAGTTCGGAATTGCTGCTTCTGAAGCAGATCTGAAAGGACCGGTTGTTTTAATAATAGGTTCCGAGGACAAAGGCATAAGCCGCGAACTGATCGCTCTCGCCGATCAGAAAATCAGAATTCCGATGAAAGGCAACATCGGTTCGCTCAACGTTTCAGTAGCTGCAGGTATTCTTATTTATGAAATTACCAGGCAGCGTTCTTCATGATCAGGCAATAATGCCCATAATCCTGTCATCAAGCAGCTTCTGATCAGTTGTAAACGATGCCAGCCCGGCAAGTGTGAGAAGTGTGTCGGGTGCAATTTTATTCTCTTTAATTTTCTTCCCCCATCTTGAATAGACAGGAATTTTACCATCGGAGGCAATGAATGCTTTCTCTTCTTTTGTCAGCGAAGGAAACATATCTTCGCATCCTTCTTCGTGAGCAATGTGAATAAGCTCTGTTCCTGTTGCCGGAACTTTTAAAGCGAGTCGTTCTGCAAGGTTTAACACATTATCGCTGACTACCCAGAATTTTTCTATATGTGCCTCTTTTGCAGATGGATACATTCTGACTGCATAGTTTTCGTGCGTTCGTGATTTGAACTTTCCCGGAAGTGATTTTCTCCCAGCTGCTGCCACTTTTGGAGGTATGGTATAGACATCTGTTCCGGCAAGCAGTTCGAGCTGATTATAATTTCTCA
>JBGOXH010000006.1:0-22166 GCA_041479075.1 Bacteroidia bacterium
ATTTTCTGATAGCTTCTAAAAAAGAATAAAAATCCGGGTATTCACTAACTGGGTACTCATTATTGTACATCTGAAACTTCCTGACGATATAAATCTTTTGACCATTAAGAAAATGTTTCACACTGTAAAAACCGTACCTGCTCTGAATGTTGACGTCCTTAGGGAGGGCTGTTTTATATTTGTTAGTAAGATTCAACTCATAAACGATTGAATCCTTGCGATTTATTGGATAATATATTCTGACAGGCGTTTTCCGTACTTCTGGTTTTTCCAGGTTATAAAATTCAATCTGGACAGGATTTAGTATGAGGCTATTGCTAATTCTCCTGAATTGATTGGAAACTGCCATATCAAGATTCATTTTCAGTGAGGGAATATCCCTGTCATCATGTGATATTTCCCAGTTGATCAATTCAAAATTATTCGGCAAGATCTCATTTTCAATCAATTCTTTCATGTCTGATACCGTAAGTTCTTCCTTCGCGGCAATATATTTTTCAAATTCATCTCCTTTCATTTCCTTTCGCATAATTGCATGTCCGCTTCCTTCCGAATTCAGTTTAAAGTAATAATTTGTAGTTTGCAGAAAATCATCAGGTTTCATAGAAGGTGTTCTGACAAGAACACTTTTTTCTCCGTTAATTAAGAGCCCATAACGGTTTTGTGTAAATGTACCAAGATAATTATATGGGTTATAATTAGATGTGTTTTCAAGCCAGGCAGTATCCTTTTCTAAGGGGATACATAAAATCATATGATTAAATTGTTGACTTGGAAATTCAGGATTTATAAGCACCGGATTTTTTCCAGCATTCACAAGAATATAAAATGAGGTAATACCCGCCTGCTCAAGCAAGGCCTTCATATATATTGTAAGTGCTTTACAATCTCCATATTTATTTGTGCAGACATACGAAGCCGGGTAAGACTTCAATCCGCCAATATCAATATTCACATTGATATACCTTGTGTGATCTTGCATGTAATGATATAGCTTCTTTATAATTTGTTTGTTATCCTTTAGGCCTTTAATGAGAGTATCGATAATAAATCTTTCTGAAACAGGAAGATTTGTAAGACCTTCATTTAGTCTATCAATCCATTCTCCGAATGATCTCCAGCTCCGCAAACTGCCAGGTATCCCATAATTAAATGTTTCAGGAACTATTGTGACAAATGGGACCTGTTCCCGGAACGGTGGCATAAGTATTTCTTTACTGACAGGTGCAATATTTTTTATTTCCCAGGATAAAACATTACTGTTTGCCAGGGAATCTGCTTTATAGTCAAATTTTCCTGAAGAGTTGATTTTTATCCTGTAATCATTTGGGAGCTCAACACTTAAGTAAGCTTTGCTGGTAAATACATCCGGATATAATATTGGTATCCAGTCAGAAATCGTAAGGAAAGCATTATAAACAATCCTGTAACTGTAATTTATTCTGTAAGGATATTCAGATCCCCGCAAACTGAACTCTTTAATAAAATTATCTTCATAGAAAGCTCCATTGGAAATATAGCTTTTCGTTACAATCTCCTTCATCTTCAGATTTCTTAATATTTCTCCATTTGGCTTAAGGACAGAAGCCTCAATAATATCTAACTTGTTGCCTTTCTTAAACGGAATTGTAATATCAGAAATCCAGTCAGACTGCTTATCACTAACCTCTATGAGATAAGATCTTGTCTCTTCAAGGAGACCATTATAGATTTTGATCCTTGTATTGTATTCAATGACTTTGGAACCTGTCTGACATTCTGCTTTTGCAGTAAAAACGATTAATAATAAGAGGAAAACAAATCTCACAACACCTATTTGTTTAGCAAAACCCATGACAATAAATATTGACTTCAATCCAAATTCAAAGATAGAAAATATTACAAGGTATCTGTATTCATTTTTAAACTGATAGAATGCCGGATAACTTTAATTCAGACTAAATCACTATCAATTTTATGATAGCTCATCATCACGATGAACCATTAAAGGCGAGAATACAGGTGCACACACTGCAACATGCTCAGCGCCTCCCTCAATCGGGGTGCTGCACCTGATCCATTCTTAAAAAAGATGTTCAAGTTAATGATTATTAATAAATGAAAGAATTCTGGACTAAAGTCCCATAAAGTCAGATAAGCATTAATCCCGGACTTAAGTCCGGGATTAGTTAATATCTTTAAATACAGTGATTTAGCCCAGAATCCTTGTTCTTGGGTACTGGCACCACAATGCCCGGATTAATCTTCAAGATAGCCAAATTTTCCGTTATAAAAATCTTCGTATGCCTCCTTTATTTCAGTCTCGGTATTCATAACAAAAGGACCATACGAGGCAATTGGTTCATTTATAGGCTCTCCACTCAGGATCAGAATTGTACTTTCTTTTAAAGCTTCAATTGTGATATTTTCTCCATCATGATTGAAAAGAATAAAGCTGTCCTCTGAGACAATCCCGGAACCATTTATTTTGATTTCACCGTCAATCATCAGGAAACCGGTACTATTTGTTTTCGGGAAATTAAAACCAGCTTTACTTCCTTTAATAAGTTTTGCATTGAACAAACTCATGGGAGTAAAAGTAAAAGCAGGGCCTTTTGTACTGTTATATTCACCTGCAATGATTTCCACCGTACTCTTCCTATCATCCAGAGTAACTTTTCCCATATCCTTGTTTTCAATTGCCTGGTATTTTGCCGGTATCATTTTATATTTTGAAGGCAGGTTCACCCAAAGCTGGACCATCTGGAACAATCCTCCTTTTTTGCTGAACTCCTTTTCGCGATATTCTTTATGAAGCACACCTGCTCCGGCAGTCATCCATTGTACATCTCCTTCACCAATAACACCGCTATTGCCTGCGCTGTCATGGTGCGCTATTTTCCCGTGATAAGCAATAGAAACAGTCTCAAATCCTCTGTGAGGGTGAACTCCAACCCCTCTCTGTCTGTCAGACGGAGGGACATTCCATTTCGAATTGTAGTCCAGCAGAAAAAACGGACTCATGCCCGTCATCCCAACTTCAGGTAATGAAGGAAAAAAATTGTGTACCCTGAAACCATCTCCAACCATATGATAATGTGGAGGTTGTAAGACTGCCTTAATAGATTTTGTACTGTTTTTCATATTATTGTTATATAATAATATGCTAAACAATTCAACCTTTAAAAAGTTGAAAATGAATCCATATTATAACTAACCGGTATCTCTTTAACAGGTCAATTTCTATTTCATGGACAAGCTCACAATTTGCACCGGTCCAAGAAGACCTGATGGCAACAGTGGTGAATCAGCCCTGTAAAATGCCTGAGTTGTATATGTATATTTTTTGGCAATATCAGGTTGCTGGTCACCTATCAGTCTGTTAACCCATAAATTGGTAACTTTAATTTCAAGTATATTTTCACCTGGTTTAACAGCATCAGTAACATCAACGCGAAATGGTTTTTTCCAGACGATTCCAAGAGACTTTCCGTTGACAATGACCTCAGCGATATTCTTTACAATGCCAAGGTCGAGCCAGAGTCTTTCATTTTTCTTAAACCAGCTTTCAGGAGCCTGAATATTCTTTGTATAGGTTCCTGTTCCGGAGAAATATTTCACTCCGGAATCACTGTTGCCGCTCCATGAAGCAAGAGTATCGAGTGTGATCTTTACAGGTGCTCCGCGGTCGGGCTGGAAGCTTACGTCCCACGCACCATCAATAGTAGCCAGTTGATTTTCAACTGTTTGAGGAGCAGTAAAAGAAGGTTTGCCCGCGGTTTTGTGAAAAACAACAAATACAGCATCATTTGGCTCAAGATGTAAAGGAACTCTGGTTCGTCCACTCTCAATCTTGTATGAAGCTTCTTCTATTTTACCTGTTTCAGGATGCCATATTTCAGCTGTTTTTCCTTCAACACGGAAATCGGCATCAAGATTCTCGACACGATTATTTCTGTTGTTTACCCAGTAAACATCGGCTTTTGACAGCTTGCGGTGAACAAATAACAGATTTGTCTTTTCATCTGGCTTAGTGTATTCAAAATCAGGTGCAATTTGCATTGCAGCAAGCACCTCGGCTACTGTTTTACCGTCATATATTTTCCCTTTGCCGACACTGTTCTCACCATTTTCCGTTTGCCATAGCTGGTTTACAACTTTTTGAAATTCAGCCTGATCATCACTTAAACTAGGAGAATCTGTAGGCTTGGGACCTGCCACAACAGCTCCTTTTTCAACCATTGCTTTTATTTTAAGAAGAACAGGTAACGGCATATGCTGGCTGTTCTGATCAAGCACCAGCAGACGATAGCTTGTACCACCGGGAGTTAAGAAAAGTCCGTTCTCAAACGACAAAGCATTCAGAATAACATCACTGTTTACGAAATCATAATTATAGCCGGAAGGTATATCGGGTAATTTATTCCCGAACAGGGCAGTGATATTATTGTCTTCACCATAATAATATATTACATCGGCCACAAATTTCCCCTGTTGCAGCATGTATGAACTACGGGAAAGATAAGTTGTCCATGGTTTTGCCTGTTCTGCCCATGTTTCATGCCTTGTAAACCATTGACCAAAAGGTCCTAATCCGAGTCCGGGTATTTTATCTGAAACAGGCTGGTGCACGGACGTATGGATAACAAAGCGATTCAATCCGCAGGCCAGCTCCATATCAGCTGTGGGCTTAAGTCTTTCCGGTGAAAAGGCCCAGGTATTTCCTATTGCTGTCATTGATTCAGCTGCAACTAGATTCTGCCCGTAAATATGAGCGACACTGGCCGATTCACGTACATCTGCCTTGTAGCCTGTGGAAACTTGCGCTTTTTCATCTCCCTCTGCACCTCCCGGTGTCCAGGTAGCGCTCATAGGGATGTCAGCTTTACGCTTGACCTCCATGCCATCACCTATGAATGCACGGCCTCCTTCATGTGATTCGGTATAACGTCCCATTCCACGGTTATGCAGAATGGTGGTCAGCTGGTCATAATGATTCTCAGCCGTGAGATCACCTATGGTTTTTCTGAAGTCGTACAGGAAGCGTTCACTTGCCTCTGAGCTTTCCACAATATGTCCGGCAATTGCAGGAAGCCATGTGGTAAGATCATAACCTCTGTGTTTTGAAAACTCAGCAGCCATACTGTCAGTCCAGTTCTGAACACCGGCTTCCCAGCTGTCGGTTATTACGTACTGAAGTCCTCTCTTGCCCATAAGACCTCCCGTAGCGTCTTTGTACTGATTAAGGTAGTTGTCAAAATATGCTTTTACATAACCCGCGTTAAGCTTATCCACTTCGAAACCTGTTGCTTCAGGAGAGGCGGGTGAATTCTGATGACCGGTCAGGGAATAGCCAAACCGCATGATTGTCCATCGGCCGGCAGGTGGCGTCCATTCAAGCGTGCCATCCGGCTTCATTTTTGATGTCAGATCAATTATCTCTGATTTACTGATTGCCTCATTACCAGGAATAACGGGCGTAGCCATATTGAATAATCCTGCAGCTGATGAAAAGCCGGCTTTGTCCTCAAACCGGTTGATACGTGCGACAGTGTGCAAAACCAGTTCAGCAATATTTATTCCCGGTTCTGGCTTTGGCTGGTTTGACAAGTTCGCACCAACCAGAGAAGCAAGATTTGGATCTATAGGAGGAGCAGGCGGCACCAAAAATGTTATCCTGAAATATCTGGCTGTAACAGGAGAAAAAGTATAGGTGTTCTGACTTGTACCTCCAACCGGGATCTCGAATACAGATCTGAATTGTCTACCATCATCCGATATTTCAAGGGATCTAGATACCTGAGGAGCTCCGAAAATACCCGGAAGTCTTAACCCTGATTCCCTCTTAACGATGGATAAAGATTGAATTGTCTGAGGTTTTGCATACTCGAACTGGATCCATGCTTTCTGATCTCTTTTTGCAGGGAGAAAAGCTGAATTTGTCAGGTCCCTGTCAGTAAGTGCCGAGAGTTCAAATTTTCCGGCGCTTGATGTAACTTTAGGATTCAGCTCTGCAGCTGACAGATCCTGATCAGGGATGCGAAAAGCAACCACTGCAGCATCGGCATAAAATTTAGGTGCAGACGGATCCATTGGTACTCCGCTTGAATAGCCGCCCCTCTCTGCAATATTCTGAAATATACCTGTTGTCGACGGAGGTTTAGGCAGGGTGCCGCTGAAAGGTTTGCCACCTTCTACCTGTATCTCGCTCCAGACAAGCTTTTTCATAGCCTGGGTGGGAGTAACCCAGGGACCTCCGCTTTCGCTCCATCCCGGTGATCCTGCAATAGCCATCTCAAGACCCAGAGAATCAGCCAGTTTTGCTGTAAAGAGAAATGCATCTTTCCATTCTGGTGTCATATAGATCAGTCGTTTTTCGACTATCTGGGGAGAAGAAAGTCCGGCATCGAAATTCTGAAAACCACCAATGCCAATCCGATTCATCCACTCAAGGTCGGCCCTTATACCTACCTTGCTTATATTACCATTCATCCAGTGCCACCATACACGTGGTTTTGCGCTTTCCGGCGGATTCTGGAATCCTTTTTCCAGATTTGCCCCTGATTCTTTTAATGGACCGGAACAATTAATCAGAATCATACTTGCTAATGCGAGTACCAGAAAAGATCCTTGTGCCAAAATTTTTTTCAGGCTTCCAGTAGTAATAGTCATAAGATGAAAATTAGAAATTATTAATATTTGAATATAAATGATTAAGCCATTTCTCAGCCAGTCCAGGCCATGTCTCAGCAGCGGCATTTCCCGGTCTGAGACCATACCCATGTCCTCCTTTAGGCACCATGTGCAGTTCAACCGGAATTTTTGCGTCCCTGAGAGCTCCTGCCATAACAAGCGAGCTATTTGCCAGGCCATCATCAGCTGCCTGGAAAATGAATACGGGAGGAGTGAGGTTGGAAATTTTCAAATCCGGAGTCAGCGATCTGTTTTTACCCTGGTCGAAATATGCCGGATAAATGAGCATCGCAAAATCCGGACGGCACGAAACATTATCCGATGCATCCACTGGTTTATATGTTTTTGCGTTGAAGAGAATTGACGCTCGTGCACTCACATCAGCACCAGCCGAGAATCCCATTATTCCAATTTTGTCAATATTGATATTCCATTTTGATGCATTGCTGCGAACTATCCTTAATGCTCTTTGAGCATCCTGAAATGCTCCGGCTCTTTTGCCTGGAACCCTGTAAGAGAGCACGAATGCAGCATAACCCTGCTTGTTTAACCAGGCAGCTATTTCGGTTCCCTCTTTATCATAGGAAAGTCTTACGTAACCACCCCCGGGGCAAATAATTACAGCAGCACCGTTACTTGTTTTTGCATCAGGCAGCCATACTTCGATTGCAGGATTTGTGACCTCACTATATCGCAGGACGCCATCTTTTCTTGTTGTATCAATTACCGGTTTCTGCTTTTCCTTTATTTCACCTGGAACCTTTCCAGGCCAGAGATAGATGAGGTTATCCTTCTGGGAGAATCCGATTATAGAAAGAAAAAGAAGAACCACAGTCAGGATTTGTTTCATTTTACCAGAATTTGCATTAGTGTTTTTTAAGTTTGGCCTCACCCCTTCTCGATCTTTTAGCCTCACCCCCTCTGTCCCCCTCTCGATCTTTTGGCCTCACCCCCTCTGTCCCCCTCTCCCAAGAGAGAGGGGGAGGCGAGTTCATCTATTATACTGTTAATTTTAGTTAAGACAAGATCTTGATTATTAATGATTTCCTCATTATTAAACCTAATGACCTTGATCCCATAACTTTCCAGTTCACCTGAACGGCTATCATCATATTTTTGGGCTTCATCATTTAGGTGGATCTCACCATCGACCTCAATAACTAATTTGATTTTATGGCAATAAAAATCTACTATAAAAAAATCAATCGGATGTTGTCTTCGGAAAACAAATCCTTCTTTTCGAAAGTTTTTAAGCTGTTTCCAAAGTACCATTTCAGCTTCTGTAGGACTAATTCTCATTCTTAATGCTAACCTGAAGAGTTCTGGTTTCGCACCAAAATACATATCTCTTATTCTGGTTTTTCCAAGATACACCATCTTTCCTACCAGTCTAATTATCTTTTCTTTAAGCCCCTCTCCCCCCGGGAGAGAGCTTGTCCCGCGATAGCGGGAGGTTTGGGGTGAGGCTTTTATTCCACTATTTCTGCTTTATCGAATTTCTGTGACTGGAAATTAATCCTTGAGTGCTGTACTCTCCGTATTCCTATTCCTCCGAAGAACCCCCAGCCACCGCTACCAAGTAGAAAGCCAAGTGCATAAAATCCGCCATTGTTGTTCTGGGCATACATCGTAATTTTGTTGTTGAAAAGCATTCCGATAAAATCGAAAGGAGCAATAAATCCATGCCACAATCCACCTAAAAAACCATACGTATGACCTGTCAGACACTGTTTAACTTCTTCATTATTAGCGCATCCTGACAGTATAATAAGAAAAAGCAAAATAGTAAGAAATAAAAAATTCTTACTGCAATAGAATGTTTTCATTTTAATATGTTTTATTATTTGAAAAATATCAGAAGAGATCGAGATCCATAGCTTTCCCTGAATATCTCTTCTCATGATCGAGAAGCCACTTTTTCCTTTTCAGACCTCCACCGTAACCAACGAGATGACCGTCGGCTCCTATAACTCTGTGGCAGGGAATAACAATTGCAATTCTGTTCGATGCGTTAGCATGGGCTACAGCCCGTGTTGCATCAGGATTTTTTAATGATGCGGCCTGTTCGTGATACGACCTGGTTTTACCATAGGGAATTTTCAACAGTTCTGCCCATGCTGCCTGCTGAAAATCAGTACCCGGAGTCACAAGCGGAACAGAAAACTCTTTTCTTTTACCTTTGAAATATTCTTTCAACTGCTTTTTCAGAAGCCTGAGATATTTGTTCCTCCCGGATTTCAAAGTAGTTTCAAGGAGTTTTGTAAGATCCTCATAATCAGACGATAATGCATCTCTGTCAGTAAATTCCAGAAGACATATTCCGTTTTCAGTTGCTCCGGCGATCATTTCACCAAGCGGAGTTTCTATTTTTGTAGTCTTTATCATAAACACACCCCTTGCCCCTCCCTGCCTTGCTCTGACGAATCCGCCAACCGGCGGAGAAGGCGAGGGAGGGTATTTTAAATTACTGTTTTGGAAACTTATCCGATTTAGATTTAATAAACCTTATATTCCTGAACCTCATAGCCGACCAGTCATCATCAATAGAGACCATTCTGATCCCAAAAAAACCAGCATCATTCAGGGCCTTCCAGCCACGGTCGCGTTCAAGGTCAGATGAAAATTTCTTTGAGGTTTTCTTTGGGTAGCAGAACCATAATATTCCATCAGCAGTAAGGTTATGGAGCGCAACAGGAGCGAGCTGTTCAACACCTGCAACTGATTTAACGAACAGCATCATGAATTCATAGGGACAACGCTGGTCAATATCGTTATCGGTTATGACATCTTTAAGCTCCTTTGCAACTGCCCGGAAGAATTTTTCTTCAGCATTAATGACAGCAATTCTCCTATGCCCTTTATAGTTAAGCTTTGTCAGAAGTACTTTCATTTTAACAATTGAATTATTGGCTAATTTAAGAAAAATTGCAATACAGAAAAAAGATGTATCTTTAAAGTCTCGGAAATTGGGGTGCCTTAATAATACGGGCTGAGATCATACCCTTAAACCTGATCCGGATAATGCCGGCGGAGGGAAACAAGAGTATCCTGTAAACCAGCTAATTAAGAAAACCTCATTTCCATAGAATTAAATTGTTTTAAGGCAATGAGGAAAAGAATGGTATCGGCACTATTTATTGTGATAGTTATTTTTTCCGAAGCATCAGCATTTCAGGACCAAAGGTCAGGAATTCATGGAAGAGTCACAGATGTTTCAGGCAATCCTCTGGCAGGAGTAGGAATAGCAATTGAGAATACTATAATGGGAGTTCAGACTGATTCTAAGGGCAACTATTCTTTTACAAGACTAAAAGACGGATTTTATACATTAAGATTCTCTTTTATTGGTTACGAGACCCAGGTAAAAAAGGTCAGCCTCATAGGAGAACTTGTAATTGACATTACTCTTCTTGAGAAAGTCTTTATGACAGAGGAAGTTTTAGTAAGTGCCACAAGAGCTGGGGTGCATACACCTTTGGCATATTCGACAGTAAGCAAAGAAGAAATTACAAAAATTAATATGGCCCAGGACATCCCATATTTATTGAGTTACACTCCCTCTCTGGTTGTATCTTCTGATGCAGGGACGGGTGTGGGATATACTAATATAAATATAAGAGGGACGGATATAAAACGAATTAATGTAACAATAGACGGGATACCGGTCAACGATGCTGAATCACATGGAGTCTGGTGGGTTGATTTACCAGACATAGCATCCTCTGCTGATAACATACAAATTCAACGCGGAGTGGGAACATCAACAAATGGAGCTGGTGCTTTTGGTGCCACAATAAATATTCAGACTTCTGCTCTAAACCGGGAACCTTATGCAGAAATCAATTCATCCTATGGTTCGTACAATACCTCAAAAAATACAATAAATTTTGGCACAGGATTAATCAATAATAAATTTACTGTAGATGCACGTCTGTCAAAAATATGGTCTGATGGTTATATCGACAGAGCTTTCAGCGATTTAAAATCATTTTATATTTCTGGAACAATGTATAAGAAATCAAGTATCTTAAAATTGATGATTTTTTCAGGGGAAGAGCATACTTATCAGGCATGGAATGGGGTTCCAAAGGTAAAACTAGAAAATGATACTGCTGGAATGCGCAGATATGTTTATGAAATGGCAAGCTGGGGTTATATTTATGGAAACCAAGATGATATAGATAATATCTTTAATTCAGGTTCAAGGACATATAATCTATATACTTATAAAAATGAAACCGATAATTACTGGCAGGATAATTACCAGCTTCATTATTCAAGAAAAATAAACAATCTTTTACATGCCAATGTTGCTCTTCATTTTACGAAGGGTAAAGGATATTACGAAAATTTTAAACCAGATTCAAAGTTCAGCTCAAATAACCTTCCTGATACTGTTATTAATAATGATACCATTACCGGAACTGACTTTATAGTACAAAAATGGTTAGACAATTATTTTTATGGCGTCACATACTCCCTTGAGTATGGAAAAAAGAAGTTCAATTTTATAATTGGCGGAGGTTGGAATCATTATGCAGGCCACCATTTTGGAGACATAATATGGGCAAAAATTATAACTTTTAATGGTGAGAAATATCGCTGGTACAAAGGGACAGGAGATAAAAATGATTTGAATACATTCATGAAAATAAATTATTCACCTACGACTAAATTAAACCTGTATGCCGATTTACAATTACGTATTATTAATTACTCACTTAGCGGATTTGACGACAAACTGAAGGATATAACACAAGATCATAAGTATGACTTTTTTAATCCAAAAACCGGACTATTGTATAATTTAAATGATAAACAAAAAGTATATGCATCATTTGGAATCTCCCAAAGAGAGCCGGACAGGGGAAATTTTACTGATGCAGATCCCGGTAAAACACCCATACCGGAAAAATTATATGATCTTGAGGCCGGTTACGAATTCAGCTCATCAAAACTCAAGTTAAAAGGGAATCTGTATTATATGTACTATAAAGACCAGTTGATTTCTACTGGTGAAATAAACAATGTAGGTGATCCGGTATTAACTAATGTATCAAAAAGCTACAGACTGGGAATTGAACTCGAATCCGGAATCCAGATACTCCAGAATTTAAACTGGTACGGTAATGTAACATTAAGCAGGAATATTATTCCGGTTTTTATCGATTATACAGATAACTGGGATACCTGGAGTCAGGAAAAGGACACATTGAAAAATAAAAGGATATCTTTCTCGCCCTCAATAACAGCATGTTCAGTTATTGATTACGAACCGCTCAAAAAAATTCATTTAAATTTTAATACTAAATACGTTGGGAAACAATACATTGATAACACCCAAAATTCTGAAAGAATGTTAAAAGCATATTTAGTTCAAACCCTTTCATTATCATATACTCTAATAAACAAGACGTTTAAAAAACTCATGTTCCAGTTTACAATAAATAATTTATTTGATAAGAAATATGAAACAAATGCATGGGTTTATAAATATATTGAAAGCGGTTCACAAAAGACAGTTGATGGATATTTCCCGCAGGCAGGCATTAATTTTATGTTCAGAGCAGGTATAATGTTCTGATAACAAATATTCAGATTATGTATTTTCCCGACTGGTTATCAAATAATTACATCGAGATTTTTGGAGCTGTTACGGGAATCCTTTATGTCATCTTTGAAATAAGGCAAAACTTATGGCTTTGGCCCGTCGGTATTATTACTTCGGCTGTTTATATATGGGTTTTTTTTACCGGTAAACTTTATGCTGATATGAGCCTGCAGGGCTATTATCTGGTAATCAGCATACTTGGATGGTATTGGTGGATAAGAGGCGCAGGGATCAGGGCGCAGGACACAGGGCAGAAAAAGGTAAGTTCCCCCTTTGAGGGGGGTCATGAGCAGAGAGTAGATTCCCCCTTTGAAGGGGGTCAGGGGGATGTCTTAGAAAAAGTCAGCAACTCCAAAACAATTGATAATAAGTTAAATGTAAGCAGATTAACGTTAAAAACCGGTATCGTTCTGGCAATTGTATTTTTAGTACTGTACTTAATAATGTGGTTTGCCCTCGACAAGCTTACAGATTCCCCGGTGCCGCAATGGGATTCATTCATCACTTCACTATCAATAATTGCGACATGGATGCTTGCAAGGAAAATCTATGAGCACTGGTATCTGTGGATTGTCGTCAACACAACTGCTTCAATACTATTTTCTACAAGAGCACTTTATCCGACGGTAATATTATATGTAGTATATTGTGCAATGTCGTTTGTCGGACTGATAGAATGGAAGAAATCTTTACCCGGGAAATAAAACCCTTCCCCATTCCCCTTCCTTAAATTTAAGGGAAGGGGCTAGGGGTAGGGTTTAGAAATAAAAAGAGAATTAGAAATTTTGAAAAGTTAAAAGGAAGTATGTCTCTAAATGTTGTAATAGTGGCCGATGGTACCTTCCCTGAACACCCGATCCCGCTTGGGTATCTCAAAAATGCCAATATGATTGTCTGCTGTGACAGAAGTGCAGAAAACCTGGTTAAAGCAAACATGATCCCTGATGCTATAATCGGTGATATGGACTCCCTGAGTGATAAGCTGGCAAAAAAATTTGCTGACCGTATTTATAAAGATGAAGACCAGGAGACAAACGATGTGACCAAGGCAGTCAAGTGGTGTCATGAATCAGGTTATAACGATTTAATAATTGTTGGTGCAACAGGTAAGCGTGAAGATCACACCATCGGAAATATTTCGCTGCTTACGGTATATTCTGAGTATGTCAATGTTAAAATGGTGACGGATACCGGGATATTTCTTCCTTTTCAGAAAAGCTGTAAAATAGAGTCATTCCCCGGGCAGCAGGTTTCTGTTTTCTCAATAAATCCTGAAACGAAAATTACTTCAACAGGTTTGCGTTATCCATTGAACAGTCGTAAGCTGAAAAACTGGTGGGAGGCAACTCTGAATGAAGCAGCTGGGAAGGTCATTGAACTTATATTTTCAGGTGGGCCGGTGTTGGTATTCCTGGAATTTTAAATACACGTACTCACCCCCTTTTGTTCCCCCTCTCTGCTATTGCAAAGAGGGGGAATTAATTAATTTATAATGTCATAGCTCCCCCTCTTTACGAAGTAGAGAGGGGGCTGGGGGGTGAGTACATTTATTTGGGAAAAGGAGTTACTGGGAGATCACATTCCAACCTCTTCTTTTACTAGTGTAATAAGCTGCACCCTGCTTTTTACATTAGTCTTGATATAGATCCGGTGAGTATGGTCTTTTACAGTCTGCAGGCTGATAAATAGTTTTTCTGATATCTCTTTGTTGCTTAGTCCTTTACATATCTCACGAACTATATCTGATTCCCTGGGTGATACTTCAAATTTCCTGCAGAATTCTTCAAAGGAAAGTTCATCTTTTGGCTCTTCGGTAAACGATGAAAGAAGTGTTCCGTAATTCAGGTAAACCGGGATGAATGCATTTCCTGCAAAATAGAGGAATATAAAAATCAGGGCAAGCCAGTATTGTGAAGTATAGAAAAACAGGACTGTGCTCTGAGCTGTCATTGAAAGTACTATAACTGGTGCAATAATCCTCCTGTCATAGTTATGAATAACTGATCGACCCTTCAGCGGAAATGCAATGAGAAGGGAAGCTGCAATTGAATAAATGAAATTCATGAGAATGAAATAGTACTTTAACAATAAATCAGGCTTTATTTCACTTATTTTCAATATTATATAGCCAACTACCAGGATTATAAGAAAATTAGAAGCCAGAAACCATAGTACCATCCAGCCGGATCTTTTTCTTCCCGAAATATCCAATGAAAACTGTATCAGCATTAACCAGGCGAAAACAAGAAATGGTAAGCCAAGCAGCATTGCAACATCTGTAATCTTTGAGAGAAGTTCTTCTGAAAGGTAAGGGGAAAGAAAAAATTTGACAACCACCTGTCCCCAGATACCATAGAATCCGAATGTATAAATGAAAACCTGGAAATAAAGAAGAGTGGAAAAAAATTCCGGCTTTTGCCTGTTTCTTAATCTCGTCGACAAGATTATTCCACCGGCCGCCAATGCAATTGAAACGATAAAAACCAGATAAACCAGGTACTTCAGCATAATATAAAGGTACAAAATCCTTAATTATCAGGGTATAAAAATATCCACTACTAAAGTCTTGATATCCATACTAAAGTAGGGAAATAAATAATCACTACTATAGTATGAAACCCGTCGGAAGAGGATGTACTACATTTGATTCGAAAACAAACATAAACAGATAATTAATAATTTACGTTATGGAAACAAATAAAGAATACAAATTAGTTCCTTCCTTCGGTAACAGCTTCGGAACCGGATGGAATGTGATGATTGAAAATTTTCTGAGATTATTCCTGGTTGCAATCATTATGGGTATTATAGCCGGTCCGACACAGCTGTTTCATTTTGGTGTTAACAAGGGTGATCTGCACAATTTCCCGTGGCACTGGGGCGGCGACTGGTGGCATTTTTTCAGTCTTGCATCGCTGGGGATGCTTGCAGCCTTTTTAGGCCTTATTGCATTGTTATATACCTTTCTTGTACTTCCGGTATTCAAATTCGGCAGTAAAATGATTTTTGTGCAGGCAGTCAGGAAGATCAAACCTGATTTTGAACTTCTTGTAAAAGGTTTCATGGAGAACTACCTTTCTATTATTCTGGCAAATCTTCTGGTAGCTGCACTTGTGATTATCGGATTGTTTGCCTTGATTGTTCCCGGCATCATTATTGCCTGCAGGCTTTCTTTTGTTGCATATATTGTGATGGATAAAAAAGTCGATCCGATCGAAGCTGTCGAAATGAGCTGGAGGCTTACCAAAGGTCATGGATGGACGATCTTCTTTATGGGATTTGTTTCATTCTTCATTGCAATTTTCGGACTAATTCTGTGTTTTGTCGGAGTTATACCGGCAAGTATGTGGATATCAAGTTCATTTGCATCAATGTACCAGTCGGTTCTTCAGGAAAAGGAAAAACCCGTCGAACAGATTGCTGCTTAGATACTGCTTCACATAAACTTCCTTAATTAATTTTTGCCTGCCGCCTGCTTTTGCAGCGGCAGGTTTTTTTATAATTTATACCAATCCTATTTCTTTTAATTTAGTAATTTTATAGGTAATACCAGGGCGAATGAAAAAAACAGTTCTGATTATTATCCTGATAATTACTTGTTTTCCAAATTATTCCCAGGTAATTAATGGATGTGTGTCAGATGAAATCACAAAACATCCACTCTCTAACGTAAACGTATTTTTTAATGCTACTACTATTGGTACTATCACCGACAGGTACGGCAATTTTAAACTGACAATACACGAAAACCGAAAACTCCCGATAGCAATAAGTGCAATTGGTTACAATTCAGTGCTGTTGTCAGAATATGCTGCTGCTGATACCTTACTGATCTTTCTGACACCAAAAGTATACGAACTTGGAGAGGTTAAAGTCTATTCTAAAAGAACCTTCAAAGAAAGAATTGCCCGGAACCATTACCTGAATATGTTTTGTAAACAATTTTTGGGTGAGACATTAAATGCAACCAAATGTGAAATTCTAAATGACACCGACCTGGTTTTTCAATATTTCGAGGATGAAGATATGTTGAAAGCATATTCACAAAAACCTTTAATAATCAATAATGAAGCTCTTGGTTATCAGATTATCTACTTCCTTGATACTTTTGAATATTCACAATTGCGCAATTCACTGACATATATTGGGAATTATATCTTTATAGATGACAGCATTTTAAATGAGCGCGACCGGATCAGAGTGGAACAAAGGAGAAAATCAGCCTATCTTGGATCCAGGATGCACTTTTTCCGGACCTTGTGGGAAAATAACCTTGATTCTGCAGGGTATACAATCAGGGATATTAATAATAAGATAATAAGTCCGGATAGCCTAGTTGTTCAGATTGACGAATCCAAATTCCTTTTAAATAAAGGATTGATTCTTGTTTCTTACTATTCAAAAATGTTTGGTACCTCAATTGAATTATTGTATGATTATGTGTATTTCGATAAGTCAGGTTTTTTTGATCCTTATGGGATCAACTGGGGAGGAGAAATGATAAGACAACGGATAGCAGACCTGCTTCCTTTTGATTATGTTCCGGAGGGAAAAAATAGGCGTTAAGCATGATCTATAGGAGGAGGGAAGGATTATACTTTTTTCAGCTTTGCGAACCTGAGCAATAGTTTTTTTCTACCATCTTTTTCGAATTCCACAGATGCAGTGGTATTTGGAGATACACCCTCAATGGAGACTATAATTCCATTTCCAAATCTTTCATGTTGAACAGTGTCGCCTTCGGAAAACTCTGACGGATCACTGCCATTAAACGGAGTAACAAGCTGATTTCCGGGTTTTATAACTTTTCTGAGCTTTGGTCTGGCAGGATATGCCGAGGGTTCTTCACGGAAAACGGAAGGCTTTTCATCAGAACCTGATTTTGATCTGAAAGGTTTTCCTCCTGTCTGAGGGAACTGAAGATATTTTGGATCTATTTCACGGAGAAACCTGCTTGGATTGCTTCTTTCAAGGTTTCCCCATTTGTATCTGTTCAGCGCATAGCTGAGAGTGGCCTCTTTCTTTGCACGTGTAACAGCAACATAAAACAGACGTCTTTCCTCTTCGAGCTCCTTCGAGCTGCCGGTTGAAAGGGGAGAAGGAAAAAGTGTGTCCTCCATCCCAACAATATATACCTGCTTGAATTCCAGACCTTTGGCCGAGTGCATTGTCATGAGGGTTACTTTGTCGCGGTCCTCCTCTTTTTCGTTATCCTGGTCAGTCAGCAGGGCAACATTTGCCAGGTAAGCGCCAAGCGTAGATGGTTCGCCATTAGTTTCTGCTGCTTCGGTAAAAATCTTTATGGCATTCAGGAGCTCTTCCATGTTTTCATAGCGACTGATTTCTTCAGGCAGCTTACCGTCCCTGAGCTCTTTCATTATTCCTGAACCAAAAGCAATCTCTTTTGCTTTTGTATAAGCATCAGATTTATCTGCATTTAGTGAAAGGGTCTTTATAAGATCTGAGTATACTGTTAATTTTTTAACAGTACCTGCATTGAAGTGTTCAGGATATTTCCCGGCTTCATTTAGAATACCCCAGGTTGTAATATTAAGATCTGCAGATAATTCAAGGATTTTTTGAACCGTTGTATCCCCAATACCTCTTTTCGGGTAATTAATGGATCTTTTAAGAGATTCTTCATCTTCAGGATTTATGACCATTCTGAAATATGACAGTATGTCCTTTATCTCCTTTCGCTCATAAAAGGATAATCCGCCATAAATTTTATAAGGTATATTTTTTCTTCGCAGAGTCTCTTCAAAAATCCTGCTCTGGGCATTTGTCCTGTACAGGATAGCAAAATCGGACCAGTTAAGCTGCTGAGAATATCTTTTATCAAAAATATCTGAGGCAACGATAAATCCTTCTTCTGTATCAGTCATCGATTGCATTATACTGATCTTTTCTCCCTGTTCATTTTTCGAAAAGACCTTTTTATGGATCTGGCCTTCATTATTGGCAATTATTGCATTTGCCGCATTTACTATTGTTTGTGTTGACCGGTAATTTTGCTCAAGCTTAAACAGCTGATAATCAGGATAATCATTTTTAAATTCGAGGATATTTTCAATTCTGGCACCACGGAATGAATAGATGCTCTGGGCATCATCGCCCACAACACAAAGGTTATGATGAACAGCTGCAAGCTTTTTGACTATCAGGTACTGGGCATAATTTGTATCCTGGTATTCATCGACAAGAATATATCTGAATCTATCCTGATATGAAGCCAGAACATCAGGAAAATCTCTGAACAGGATATTAGTATTCATGAGGAGATCGTCAAAATCCATTGCATTTGCTTTGAAACAACGCGATGCATAAATCTTATAGATCTCTGAAAGCAACGGTATGCGGCTTATTTTATCATATTCCTGCAATGAGGCATCTGAAGCATATATGCTGGCAGTTATCAGGTTGTTTTTTGCTGTTGATATCCTTGCTGCAACAACGCCTGGTTTGTAGATGTTATCATCGAGGTTAAGCTCTTTTATGATTGTCCGGACCAGGCTTTTCGAATCGACTGCATCGTAAATTGTATAATTGGATTTATAGCCGAGCCTGTCTCCTTCAATCCTCAAGATTCTTGCGAAGATTGAATGAAAGGTGCCCATCCACAGGTAGCGGGCTATCTCCGGACCTGCTATTTTAGCGATCCTCTCTTTCATCTCACCGGCAGCTTTATTTGTAAAAGTAAGTGCAAGTATTTTTCCGGCGGGAACACCTTTTTGAAGGAGATGAGCGATCCTGTAGGTGAGGGCTCTTGTTTTGCCGGCACCGGCACCAGCAATAACCAGCGCAGGGCCTTCAGTACTGATAACTGCTTGTCGCTGAGCTTCGTTCAGATCGTTGAGATAGTTATGAGCCATTTATTTTTCAGAATAACAGCGTTCCGGATAGGGCAAAATTAACAAATACATATTTAATGGAATTGAATGTTGAAAATTAAACTGTAATAATTATCAACAGGAGCAGGTCTTTCGACCTCTCCCCCTCAATCCTCTTCTCGTGATTTATCAGCCTCTCCCCCTCATTCCCCCTTCCGCAGTGCGGAAGAGGGGGAAGGTAAATCATTAACAAATTAGAGCCCCTCTCCCGCTTAGGCGGGAGGTTGGGGAGAGGTCAATTGAACCAGTATTTTTATTAAACTTGCATTTGTTTATACAAACCGGATTATTTCTTCCGTTAATAAATAAAACATCTGATTGCCTGTGCGTTTTAGATTATTGATAATCACTTTTTTGTTACCGGTTTCGTTGCTGGCCCAACTGACGGCTCCCGGTTCTAATGCAGTCAGATACACATCATATCCTTCTTCCCCGGGTGTGAAAGATCCAATATTTTTTTATTGCAATAAATTAGGCACAGAAAGAGGGACGCTTACAGCTACACGGACAAATGGTTCAGGAAATTATGATTTTACATGGAGACAGTGGAGTGATGGCACTAGCAGTTTCAGCACATTTTTAAAGACAGATAATGGAGTGACTTCTTCAACTATTGGCGGTCTTAATGAAGGTGGATATAAAGTTGAAATTGATAGTTTAGGATTCCAGGTTGAGAGTTTTATTGGATGGATTTTTCTTGACCAGCCACCTGTTGCTGAAGCATCTTTAGAGCAGGAATTGTGTAACAGGGTCGCATTAAAAGGTAAAGCTGAAGCGACAATAAAAAAGTTTTATTACAGGGATATCATTACTGGTTCGTCAGTTCCAATTCAAAATGAAATCACATTTTTATGGTCTTCCACGCCTTCATCAATAATTCCTTATCCTGATATTGATACAATGCCAATTACTTATTCCCCGCCATTGGTAGATGTGACATACAAGCTTCAGGTAAACAGTCTGGGCTGCAGCAACGAAGCATCATTCTTCTATCCGTCGATTCAGGTCAACGCTGATTTTACTTCTTTACCGGCTAAAGGAGAAGCACCTCTCGAAGTTACTTTTGCCAACAATTCAATAAGGGGCTCAACATTCTTATGGGATTTTGGTGATGAGACTACTTCAGAACTGGAAAATCCCGAACCTCATTTATATCCTAAGCCTGGTCTTTATTGGGTGGAACTGACTATTGAAAGCCTGCTCCATTGCACGGATTCATTCAGGGATAGTATTTATGTTGAACCATCTAGATTCGACAGTATCCCGAATGTATTTACTCCTGATGGAGATGGACGTAATGACTGGTTTGTGATTGGTGCAATGAAATCATTAAGATATGTAAGCATGGAAGTTTACAGCCAGTCGGGACTAAAAGTATATGGCTTTTCAGGAGAGGGGGAAAAACTGAGAACCTGGCAGGGATGGGATGGCAATGTCAATAACTCATCAACAAAAGCACGCCCCGGGGTATACTATTATATTATACGTGCTTACGGATGGGATGATGTTAAATATGACGGAAAGCCCTTTCGGGGATTTGTCTATCTCTATAGATGAAGGCACAGCAACGGATTTAAAGTATCAAAGGCAAGATAATAATTTTTATTTGTAAAAACCCTTTACACCATTAAGCCGTTAAGCCTTTGAGCCTTTTTACACGAATAACTCAGCTTTGAATATTGTTTTCGCTTGTCCCGAGATTTCCACCCGATTATCTTTTAATGCGACTTTTAATATTCCTCCTCTTTTTGAAACCTGGTGTGAGACAAATTCTTTCTTTCCAGTTTTCTTATTCCAGAAAGGTACCAGTGAACAATGTGCTGATCCGGTCACCGGATCTTCATCAATTCCAACAGCAGGAGCAAAGCAGCGAACACAGAAATTAAAGCTTTTATCATCTGAAGGAGCAGTTACAATAAGGTCTCCGAATTCAGAATTTTTCATAAGCCTGAAATCCGGTTTCAGATTTCTTACTTCATCCTCATTGCGGAGAAGAGCAAATGACCAGCCATGTCCGGTGCGATATAATTCCATAGGTTTAGCACCAATGATTTTTTCAATTTCATCAGGTATTGCTATAAGTTCCAAAGGATAGGCCGGGAAATCCATTATAACCCAGCTATCTGAAAACCTCACATATAGCTTTCCTGCTTTTGAATTGAAAAGGATTGTTTCATCTCTTCCGACAACCCCAGTTTCAAACATAATATGTGCTGAGGAGAGGGTGGCATGTCCGCAGAGAGGCATTTCTTTTTCAGGGGTAAAAAACCTGATCTGAAATTCATTATTTCCAGGCACGATAAAAGCGGTTTCCGACAGATTCATCTCGGCTGCTACATTCTGCATCCATTCTGCAGACATCTCTTTTTCAAGAATGCAGACACCGGCAGGATTTCCTTTAAAAGGCTCACTGGTAAATGCATCGACCTGATAGATAAGCTTTGGTGTAGTCATATAATAATAAGGTATGATGGTTCAGCGGCGCAACGGCTCAGCGGCTCAGTGGCAGTTTTATAAAATATAGCGCCTTTGAGCCTCTGCGCCCTTATGCCTTTAAGCCTTTCGTTATTCACCGGTAAATTTCGTCTTTTTACTGAATTATTTCCGGGATTTAACTAAGAAAACTTTGTAAACTAAAATAGTTTTCATATTTTCGCACCGTTTAATTGTTTTGAATGGATAACAGGCAAAGGATAATTGAAGAAGCAGCTCACATGTTCAGGACTTACGGCATTAGAGGAGTAACAATGGATATGCTTGCAAACCAGATGGGTATATCAAAAAGAACGATATATGAAGTGTTCAGAGACAAGGATGAGCTTCTGTCAGGAGTACTGAAATGGATGACCTTCAAGCAGCGCGAGGTGATGGAAAAGACACTTAATGAATCTGAAAATGTCATTGAAGCAATTTTCAATATCATGAATATAATGATGAAACATTTCCAGAATATGAGTCCTGCCTTCCTGATGGATATGAAGCGGCTCCACCAG
>JBGOXH010000297.1:0-3449 GCA_041479075.1 Bacteroidia bacterium
CCATATGATGCCAGTGCTACAATAACATCGCTGGCTTTAATTTTATGATTTGAAATAACCTCGTTCCTTTTCATCCGTGCTGTCACTGTTGAGTCAACAATAATTGTCCGCACAAGGTCCCCGACATCTGCTGTCTCTCCACCTGTTGACTGAATTCCTATTCCAAGGTTTCTAAGCCATTCAAGAACCTCTTTCGTTCCATTGATTATTTCTGAAATTATTTCCCCGGTAATAAGATTCTTATTTCTGCCGATTATGGATGAAAGAAGAATATTATCATAAGCACCGACACATAGAAGATCATCCAGATTCATCACGATTGCATCCTGGGCTATACCTTTCCATACCGACATATCACCTGTCTCTTTCCAGTAAACATATGCAAGTGACGATTTTGTTCCGGCGCCATCGGCATGCATGATATTGCAGTAATTTGGATCACCGCCAAGGAGATCGGGAACTATTTTACAGAATGCCCTGGGATAGAGGCCTTTATCGATGTTTTTTATAGCTGAATGAACATCTTCTTTTTGCGAAGAAACGCCGCGTTTGCTGTATCGAGATTCTTTAGCCATGATTGAAAAGTTGTTATAAAGATAGGAAAAAAGATAAAATGGTGCTGGGTGCTGGGTTCTCGGTGCTGGGTAGTTAAGGACCGAGCACCTAGTACCCAGAACCGAGTACCTAAAATTTTATTTGCTTTTCATCCAAATTTGTGCTAATTTTTACCTCCTTAATTTAAACAGATAAATTTCATTTTCAGATAACAATTAAATCAAACATAATCTTATGGCCGCAACAAACGAACTTCTTATTCAAAAAGTGTTTCAGGAGATGCTGAAATATAAACCATCAATGCAAAAAATGCTTATCGCAGACGAAGAGGAAGAAGAATCACTCGATCCGCGATTGCTTGGAGATCTTGTAATCAGAACCTTCCCCTGGCCCATCGGTGTGGAGCTTAGAAGGCTCTTTTCAGCTTCAACGCGCCAGCTCGACAGGATGCGTCTCGACCAGATCTTCAAGACCATCGAGCGAAGCATGCAGTTTATAGGTTTCGTAATGTTATGCCAGCTCTGGAAGGACACCAAAGAGAAAAAGCTTGTTCTTCCTGAAGCCTTCAAAAAAGAATTTCAGGACCGGATAATGGTTCTGACCATGGGTAATTTCGCATGGCTGATCAGGGCTATAGGAACATTTATGCTGGAAAAAGCTATTCCCTGGTACATGCCCGAGATGGGTGAGAATTTCGATAAAAAATTCTACGCAGCTCTCGATTTCTGGGTGCCGGAGAGGAATGAGATAGGACATTACCAGATTAATCTCACCAACGAGGAAATTGAAAAACGGTGTGTTGAATATGAGGAGAAGCTCGCTTTCATCCTTGAAAAAATAGCATTTATCGCTAAATACAAACTGGTATCAGTCCGTGAGATCAGGGTGATACATCCCAAGAACCAGGAGGCAAAGTTCAATCACCTGATCGATCTTCTGAACAGCTCTGACTCAGGGTTTAAGGCGCAGGAACTTGAGGAGTCGCGTTTCGCTGAAAGCAGTTCAGTACTGTTAATGAAATCACTTAAAACAATTGATGAATACCTCAACCTCTCTCCTCTTGTAATCGATACTAACTCAGAGATAATTGACGACAAGGAGAAGTTCGATATAAAGAAGGATATATTCATGTACACGAGGTTCCGCGGTGATCAGCTGTTTTATGTCGGGACAGAAGTCACGGAAAAGTGCGATCTGCGAAGCCTTCACAATTATGCAAATCTCCTGGAGCAGTTTAAGGATATGCTGGCAACAATTTTAGGATCTCATTAGTAAAAGAGTTTTTACCCTTTTTAAGGACATAGTTTATAATAAAACTTAATAACCATAAACTAAAATGGTGAAATTCATATTATTTAACATAAAACTAATTATCAATCAATCAAAGAAATATGGCCGCAATCAATGAAATTCTCATTCAGCAGGTATTTCAGGAAATGCTGAAATACAAACCATCCTTGCAAAAAATGCTTGTGACTGACGAAGATGAAGATGGAACTTTGGATTCACGGTTTCTTGGGGATGTTGTAATTAAGAACTTCCCATGGCCTATAGGTGTTGAACTAAGAAGGCTGTTCTCAGCATCAATGAGGCAACTTGATAGATTACGTCTGGACCAGATATTTAAAACCATTGAGCGCAGCATGCAGTTTATTTGTTTTGTAATGATTTGCCAGATATGGAAAGAAAATAAAGAAAAGAAAATTGATATATCAGAAAATCTTGGGAAAGAATTCAGTTCCAGACTTTTTGTTTTAACAATGGGTAATTATACCTGGATAATCAGGGCCATTGGTAACTTACTACAAGCAAATTCCATTCCATGGTTCATGCCTGAAATGGGTATTAATTTTGACAAAAAATTCTATGCAGCTCTTGATTTCTGGGTACCTGAAAGAAATGATATCGGCCATTACCAGATAAATCTTACCCATCAGGAAATTGAAAAACGTTGTGTGGAATATGAGGAAAAACTTACCTATATTCTTGAGCGTATAGCCTTTTTATGTAAGTACAAACTCGTTTCCATCAGGGAGATAAAAGTATTTCACCCAAAAAATCAGCCGGCGAAGTTTAACCATATAATTGATCTTCTTAATAGTTCAGATTCTGATTTTAAAGCACAGGAGCTTGAAGAGGAAAAATTTGCTGAAAGTCAATCAGTATTGCTTTTGAAATCTCTTAAAACTCTGGATGAGTATCTCAATCTTTCTCCGCTTATTATTGATACAAGTCTTGAGATAATAGACGACAAGGAAAAATTTGACATAAAAGAAGACATTTTTATGTATACAAAATTTCAGAATGACCAACTGAATTATATAGGTACCGAGGTAACTGAAAAGTGTGATCTCAGGTGCCTGCACAACTATCCGATACTGGTTTCACAGTTCTGGGATATGATGAATACTTTCCAGGTACAACAGCAATAATCTGTAAATCATATATTTTACCATTTTAATTGACAATTCTTCATTAATCGATATACCATGAAATCGCCATTTAAATTTCTTGACAGTTTCACCAAAGAAGACCGTGAAATATTTTTTGGTCGTGAAAAAGAGATAGAAGAATTATACCGGCGTGTTTTCCGAAGCAAAATAATGCTGGTGTATGGTGTTTCCGGAACAGGGAAATCCTCGCTTATCAATTGCGGATTGGCGAATAAGTTCAAGGATGAAGACTGGCTGCCTCTGAACATACGACGCGGCAAAAATATAATGGAAAGCATGTATGCTGCAATTGTTGCTGCTTCACTTACTACCAGATCACAATATGTGGCTTCAGAGATTCAGTTTAAGAAATATGTGAAATCATTATATCTCGATCATTATAAACCAATATATTTCATATTCGATCAGTTTGAGGAGCTTTTCATTTTTGGTTCCAAGGAG
>JBGOXH010000330.1:0-2820 GCA_041479075.1 Bacteroidia bacterium
TCATACCTGAAATAATAATAACCTGTGTGGGATTGCTCGTACTTCTACTGTCAGTATTTATAGGCAAGAAGTTTGATAAAGCCATTGCTCCAATTACTGCAGTTGGATTGGTTGGCGGCATTGCAGCAATTTTTATTTTTAATTTTTATAATACAGGCATATTTTTTAACAGCTCTTTTGTCGTTGAGAACTTCTCAAATTTTTTCAGAGTCTTTATTCTTGTGGCAACACTTATTGTTGTCGGACTTTCTACTGGATATGTAAAAGACAGTGTTTATATAAAGCGAAACCTTGGAGAATTTTACTTCCTTATTTTGATGGTTTCAGTTGGGGCGATGCTGATGAGCGCTGCAGGTGATTTGATAATGCTTTTCATATCACTTGAACTTGTAAGCATACCGACCTATATACTTGCAGGCTATGAAAAAATGAATGAGAAATCCAATGAGGCTGCTTTAAAATATTTCATACTCGGCATTCTTGCTTCTGCTATCCTGGTTTACGGATTTTCGATGATATATGGTGCAACCGGGGAAATCAACCTTGCAGCTGTTTCGAAAGCAGTAACCGAAGGCAACATGCTGCAGAACAATTATCTCCTTATCATTGGGGTGGTAATGTCTCTGGTTGGCTTTGGATTTAAGGTTGCTGCTGCGCCGTTCCATTTCTGGGCGCCAGACACCTATGAAGGAGCGCCAACAATTATTACTGTTTTGATAACGACAATTGCAAAAATTGCAGCATTTGCGGGTCTTATAAGGCTGCTTTATGTCGGAATAAGTGATTTCAAGAATTCCCTCTGGGTGATCTTGTTCATAATAGCAATGTCTCTGCTGAGTGCAATACTGGGAAATTTGATGGCGCTGCCTCAGAAGAATTTCAAAAGGCTTATGGCTTATTCGAGCATCTCTCATGCAGGGTATATGTTAATTGGTTTTGCTGCAGCTTCGATTTCAGCTCAATGGGCAGTGATGATTTACCTGATGGCTTATGTAACGATGAACCTTGGTGCATTTGCAGTGGCAATGCTCGTGGAAAGGAGCAGGAAGTCTGAAGCTATTTCAGCCTTTGCAGGCATCGGGTATACAAATCCTTTCATTTCAATTTGCATGATAATCTTTATGATTTCTATGGTGGGGTTGCCGCCTTTTGCAGGCTTTATCGGCAAGCTGTTTATATTCCAGGCTGGTGTTTCATCAAATCTTACCTGGCTTGTTATAATCGGTGTCCTGACAAGTGTTATATCTCTCTATTACTATGTAAATATTATAAAGCAGATGTATTTCACAAAATATGAAGGTGATGCAAGTCAGGCAGTTTTAAAAACTCCAAAACTCTACTATATAATAATTGCAGCTTGTGCCTTATTTACGATACTGATGGTTGTAATTCCATCAATATTTATAAATCTTGCACAGAGTTCCATAACTACAGCTGGTTTTTAATCTGCTGGAAAAAGAATAACATTTGAGGTCATATTAGTTGGTACAGAACTCGGCTTCTGCCACAATTACTCAAGCTCATTACGAAATATTTTAACCTAAATTTATCACAGATTTTGCTACGTCTTTTTTGGCTTGTAAACAGCCTAAGAAATAGTCAGCATATTCTTGCATAATAATAATTTTAAATTATTAATTATGGGGAGGGCAGTAGTATAATGGAGGATAATCAAGAATTTTGTGGGGAAAATTTTTAATACAATTGAAAATAAAAATTAAATAAAGTAAAAATAAAGTTTATAGAATGAAGGAATAAATGAATTTGATGAAAGAAAACGACAGGAAAAATATTTTGAAATTTTGTATTATTGTTTTTGTTTTAGCCTCAACAATGCTACTTACAGGATGTCAAACACAGCAAGCATTTGATAGCACATCCACTGTGGAAACAAAAGTACCGGAAACAATTGAATCTGTTTCCAGTACAACTTCAACACAAGGTAGTGAGACTGCCATGCAGGATACAACTGAATATTCTTCCAGCGAAACTTTTATACAAGACGAGATAACTGTCTTGGAAACTGTTGAAAAATTCAGCGATCAACTGATTACTGGCAATATAAATATATTCAGCGGGCTTGAAATATCCGATAAGATACTAAATTCAAGACCAATTGTAGTAATGATTGAAAATACTCCTGATGCCCGGCCCCAATCCGGTTTAATCAATGCTGATATTGTTTTTGAAGTAGTAGATGAAGGTGGAATCACAAGATTTGTGGCTGTTTTTTCTTCTTATGATGCTGCTCTTGTGGGACCGGTCAGAAGTTCAAGACCCTATTATGCTGAAATAGCAAGAGGCCTGGACCCTGTCTATGTTTTCTGGGGAACAGCCCCCCAGTTTTACAAAATCATTGAAATGTTAGGATTAAATTATTTTACGCCACTTGGGGATCAGACCGGTTACAGCAACATAGTTGCAAACTTTGCAGTTAATGGAATTGACAGCAAAAGGGACCCATCAAGAGTCTCACCTCATAACGCATATACATTTACACCAAGAATCAAAGAACTCGCTAAAAAACTTGGTTATTCATTGGAAGGCGGCCAGTCTCCACTATTATTCAAGTTAGATGCTTCAGGGCTTGAGAGAGGGGACATTTCAAAAATAACAGTTGATTTTTCCGGCCCTCAATATATAACCGAATTTAACTATGATAGTGAAAGTAATACTTATGTTAGGTCAGTAGCAGGCTCTCTCAGTATTGACAGAGAGAGCGGAAAACAAATAACCTTGAATAATATAATTGTTATGGTCACTGATATAGTAAATTCCGGTGATAAAGCGGGCCATATGATTGTTCGAACTACGCAGGAA
>JBGOXH010000179.1:0-5869 GCA_041479075.1 Bacteroidia bacterium
AAAGATGCTCAAGAACCATCAATCACCTGTGATAGATGGTGACGGAAGCCATTCGCGTGATTTTACTTATATTGATAATGTACTTCAGGCAAATCACCTTGCTGCACTTACAACCAAAAAAGATGCGATTAATCAGATTTATAATATAGCGCATGGTGAACGGACTTCCCTAAATCAGCTTTTCAATTATATACAGAAATCTGCTTGTAGATTCGACAGGGAAGTGTTGAATATCAAACCTCTTTATGGGCATGAAAGGGCAGGAGATATTCCTCATACCCAGGCATCAATAAATAAGGCAAAAAAAATTCTTGGTTATACTCCGGCTTTTAATGTGGCTGAAGGCCTTGAAAAAGCTGTTGAATGGTTCTGGAAAAATTTGTAACATTTGATACAAAAAATTTATTAACTACCAGATAATCAGTTATATAAATATTTTTGCTGTGTGACTGACGATGCGTAAGCTGTAAAAAATGCGAATTACAAAAGTTGATGTTGTCTGGAGCTTTTTTGCAACCTTCTTCAGGGCAGCCTCAAGTGCATTGCTTCTTCCTCTGATATTAAAACTGCTGCCTGCCGAAGAAGTCGGACTATGGACTATATTCATGTCTGTTACTTTTCTGGTGATCTTATTTGACTTCGGTTTTAATTCATCATTCACCCGAAACATCACGTATATATTCAGCGGAGTGAAAGAATTAAAGACAGAAGGGGTATCAGAGTCAGTCGACGACCAGGTAGATTACAGCCTGTTGAAAGGAGCAATTGCATCAATGAGATGGTTTTACCTCAGGATTTCATTAATAGTACTGTTGTTCCTTGTAACAGCCGGTACATATTACGTAAGTGTTGTATTACAGAACTATCATGGTAATAAAACCTATGCTTACATTGCCTGGGGTATTTTGTGTCTGGTCAATACTTATAACCTGTACACTTTTTACTACGATGCCTTACTTGTAGGGAAAGGACTTATCAGAAAATCCAAGCAGATTATTGTATTTTCTCAAATCGTCTTTTTATGTGTTGCTTTTGTTTTATTATTACGTGGTTATGGAATCGTTGCAATTGTCTCATCTCAGCTTATTTATGTGATAATCACACGTATTCTTTCACATAGAGTTTTTTTCAATAAAGAACTTCGGACTAATCTCAATAATGTAAAACAACATAAAAGAACAGAAGTTTTGAAAGCTGTCTATCCCAATGCTCTGAAGCTTGGATTTACGGCTTTAGGAGGTATATTGATTCAAAGATCAGCAGTTTTTATCGGGTCGCTTTACCTGCCGCTTAAGGATATCGCTTCGTATGGTTTAACCAGACAAATATTTGATATACTTTCAGGACTTGCTCCGATTTTTGTCAGTACATATTTCCCATTGATTTCAAAATACAGGGTCGAAGGGAATGTCGGAAAGATTAAAGATATCTACCTGAAAGGAACTATTATTTCTGTTCTTCTGTTTTTTGCAGGAGGGATTGCTGTCTGCTTTTTTGGCAGTCCGGCTTTAAAGCTAATTAAATCTGACACTGTACTTGTTCCCGGAAATCTGATAATTGTGGCAATGATTGTTACTTTTCTGGAAATGAATCATGCATCAGCAGGTGGAATACTTCTTACAAAAAATGAGGTTCCTTTCTTCAAACCCTCAATTATTTCAGGGATTGCTACAGCATTGCTGATGTATATTTTTCTTGAATGGACAAACCTGGGCTTATTAAGTTTGTTCCTTGCTCCCGGACTGGTGGATATAGCATACCAGAGCTGGAAATGGCCGCTTGAAGTAATTAAAGATCTTAAAATATCTTTCAAGGATATTAAGCTGACATTATTCAGAAGCATCGAGATTTGATCAAATTCACAACATAAAGGTTTAAACAGTGAAGTGCAGGATTTGTGCAAATAATGAAAATCAAAAAGTTTTTGAAGTCAGGGAAATGATGTTTGGCTTCAGGGACGTTTTTACATATTTTCAGTGTTCTGTATGTGGCTGTCTGCAAATTGCAGAAATACCGGCTGATATGTCAAAGTACTATCCTTCAAATTATTATAGTTATTCATTCAATGAAAAGGGACAATACTGGCTGAAAACGAAGTTGAAAAAAATCCGTGACAGATTTGCAGTTTCTGGTCGCGGATTTACAGGAAGGATACTTTATAAGTTTTTCCCGGATGAAACTTTACATCTCTATTCAGCCTTTTACCCGAATTCCAGGATACTGGATGTGGGTTGCGGAGCTGGCAGCCTGCTTCTCAGGTTGAAAAATGCTGGTTTCCGGAATATGTCAGGAATTGACCCATTTAATTCAGCTTCAACTAAATATCCAAATGGTCTGGAAATTGAAAGGAAAGCACTTATCGAAACGGACGGAAAATGGGATCTTATAACATATCATCATTCTTTTGAACACATCGCTTCTCCTCTTGAAGAATTGATTAAAGTATCGGAGCTTCTGTCCGATAACGGATTATGTGTCATCAGAATACCGTTAGCTGATTCATACGCGTGGGATCATTATAAAACGGATTGGGTTCAGATTGATGCACCACGACACTTTTTCCTTTTTTCGCTTAAAAGTTTTGAATTACTTGTAAATCAGTCAGGTTTAACGATAAACAAAATTGAGTATGACTCAGATGAGTTTCAGTTCTGGGGGAGTGAACAATATGAAAAAGATATTCCCCTGACTGATGAGAAATCATATTACATCAACCCAGCCGGTTCTGTCTTTAATAAAAAGGATATTATTTCATTTTACAACAAAGTAAAAGATTTGAACAGGCAGGGAACCGGTGATCAGGCCATATTTTTCGTGAGAAAAATATCAGTGTGAATCTTTAAGCCATTCTAATGGATGTTTCTGTGATCATTGTCAATTATAAAGTGCCAGGTCTGGTATGTGATGCTGTTGAAAGTGTTCTGAATAATACTGATTCCCTGAGTTATGAGATCTTAATTGCAGACAATTCTCCGGAAGAGGGACTTGGCAAGCTGTTATCAAACCGTTTTGGTTCGCAGGTAAAATACTGTCCAATGGCTGAAAATATCGGCTTTGGAAGAGCAAACAATGAAGCTTTGAAAGAAGCATCGGGAAGGAATATCATGTTTCTGAATCCTGATGCTTTGGTTATGGAAAACGCGATTAAAATTCTTAGTGACTATATTTATAGTCAACCTGAAACAGGCATAGCCGGGGCTAATCTGTACGACAATAAAATGAATCCTGTCTATTCGTACAGATGCTTTCTGCCATCGGTTTTCTGGGAGCTGAATGATCTGTTTTCTTTATTTCCAGAAAAAATTCTGAAAGGAAGAAATGCAACTTTCAACCATACTGATAAAGTCATGGAAGTAGCATATCTGACCGGAGCTGCAATGATGATACCAAGAAATGTGATAAACGAGACTAATGGATTTGATCCTTCATTTTTTCTCTATTTTGAAGATACAGATTTAGCATTCACTTTAAGAAATAGAGGTTATAAAATTTGCAATATTCCACAAGCCAAAATAATGCATGCGGGCGGAAGAAGCTTCAGCGATAATAATGCACGAACTGAAAGATACCTGTGCGGCAAGCTGCTATATTACAGGAAGAATCTTAATTTGATCAACAGGTTTGTTGCATTATCAATTTTCAAATTCACAATACTTTCGAGGATCATGGTATTCAAATTAATTCTGAATAAGTCAAAATCAAATGAATGGGAAAAGACACGGAAAATATTCTATGGCATACTAAAATCCGATAACCTTCCAATAAAATGAGCGTTTTGATTATTACAAACAATTACCTTGATGGGAAAACAGGGGGTTCCGTCGCTTCACTTGGATTTATTAACGCATTTCCGTCGCTATTTTCTGATTGTTACCTGATCTATCCTGTCAATGGTGAACAAACAATTCGTGAAATTCACCCAGGGCTGAAAAGAATACCATGCATTGATAACCGGAAGAAGTGGGAGAAGGGTGCCGGAGTATTCTTTGGAAAGATACATCGTTTTTCCAGATTGTCAAGAGAGATGATTTCTGAAATCAAGCCTGAAATTATGGTTTTTGATACCAGCATTGTTTCACATGGCTTAATTGATATTGCAAAGAAGAACCAGGCAAAAATTATAACAATACATCATAATGTCGAAAGAGATTATTTTTCAGATAATCCACCTCCTTTAATTATCCGGTTTCCCTACCGGTTTTATATTAAGAGGGCTGAAAGAAAATGTGTACAAAAGAGTGACCTGAATCTTACATTAACCACGAATGACAAATCCAGACTGACCGAACTATATACAAACACCCGGAAATCAGATATCGAATGTCTGGGTGTGTTTGAACCGTATGGTACTGAGTCATTTATAAATGCTGAGAATGACAAAAAGGACAGGGAAACAATCAGATTATCAATAACCGGAAGTCTTGGTTACTCCCAGAGCAACCTTAGCATAATAAAATTTGTTAAGGATTATTTTCCTGAGGTTGCTGTCGACGGATTAAATTTTGAAACTGTGATTGCAGGCAGCAATCCATCAGACGAATTAAAACACCTGTGTGATGACAAAGCAGGCTTAAAACTTATTTCAAACCCTGGTAATCTTTCGGAAATAATTGCTGAAAGTGATATTTATCTCTGTCCTGTCGAAAGCGGTAGCGGCCTTAAATTAAGGATAATGGACGCTCTGAGACTTGGTAAACCGGTTATTGCTCATGAGATTTCAGCAAGAGGCTATGAACAATTTGTAAATACCGGATTCATATTTACTTATTCTGATGTTCCGACATTCAGAAAGTGCATTCAGAACGTGACACGTCGGGAATTTAGACGCGATGAAATAAGGAAACTTTTTTTTGAAGCATTTTCATTCAGCAATGGTGTAACCCGGCTTTCTAAATTACTTTCCGGTGATATCTGGAAATGAAAAAAATTCTTTTTATATCGGCTTTTTTGCCATCTAAAACAGGGGCTGGAGAGAACTTCTCCCGGCAACTTATTAATGATCTGTCGGAAAAACACACAATTGACTTGATATTCTCAAAATACAAAAAAGATGGCTTATATAAGATTGAGAATGAGAATGTTAGGATTTTAAAAGTATTCAGGAATTCATTCTTGATCAAACTCCTGAATTATCTTATGTATCCATGGATATTCCCATTATTCTCTGTGAGATTTAATTTCTTCAGATTGGCATTTATTAAAAAAGCATTGCGCAAAAATCATTACGATCTTATAATATTTGATTTCAGTCAAACTTTCCTTTTTTCAAAATTCATAAGCGGTATCCCGGTAATCTTTTATTCTCATGATGTGATTGCTCAGCGTTATTCAAGAGCTGAATTAAGATTTATGCTTCCATTTATCAAAGTATCGGAAAAATTTGTATTGAATAAAAAAACGACCAGAATATTTGTGCCAAGTGAAAAGGATAAAGAGATAATTGACCGACTATATAATATTGAAACTTTTGTGACTGATGTCTACATCGATTCTGAGATCAGGATTGCAAGACAGTTATCTGCCGGCGAATATTTCGTCTTTTTCGCAAACTGGCACAGACCTGACAACTCTAATGGATTGAGATGGTTCATGGAATCAGTATATCCAGCTCTGGATACGGAAGTTTCTTTTAAAATAATCGGCATCGGACTTCCTGATGATCTTATGAAATTCATATCTGCAGCAAGGAATATAGAATATCTTGGATTCATGGATAATCCCTATACATTAATCTCAAATGCCAGAGCGCTTGTCTCTCCACTTTTTACCGGAGCGGGCGTAAAAGTCAAGGTAATTGAATCACTGGCATGCGGAAATCCGATCATCGGTACAAGTATATCTTTCGAGGGAATTCCTGAGAGATTTTCAA
>JBGOXH010000218.1:0-5071 GCA_041479075.1 Bacteroidia bacterium
TGAATGCCGGCTTTGCTGAAAAAGCCTCCTTTATCCTGTCCGGCATAATGTTCATGATTACCGTTAACGCCAAAAACTCCATATTTCGCACTTATGCTTCTCAGCAGCTTCTCAATTCTTTCCAGGTTTTCACTTTCATGGTCGCCTTCAACAATGTCGCCTCCGAAAAGGATCAGGTCAGGATTGATGTCTTCCACCATTTTTACGAACTTTTCGACAAAATGGATGCCGGTACCTTCCTGCAGATGGAAATCTGAAACAAAAACAACCTTCAACCGGCTCAGGTCAGATGACTTACCAGGAATTGATATACTGTATTTTGTGGTCCTGATTGTATTAAAATTTATTATCCCTGCCGCTACTACTAAAATCGAACAAAGAACAGTAATCAGTAAACCATTTTTTTGTACCGACCTGCTCCTGAGCTTCTCCCGTGGAATTATTTTAAAGATCAGGTTGAGCAGAAGCAAAAGATCTGTCAGCAGGACGATCAGGAAAAGATAAAGGAAAAACGGGAGAATATATCCCGCGATAAAACTGAATGTCTTTGCAATGAATCCTGCTCCCTCCTCACCCAGCAGATTACTTACGGGGTAGATCAGAAACAGAAGAGCGTAAATCAGCACATACCTTAATCTGTGTTCCTTACTAATATAAATCTGCCAGATACGGACAAACAGGTAAATGTTCGGAATTAAATATGATAAAGTAAGAATTGTATGAAATCCCATTTTTGAATTCAATATCTGCAGACAAGGTAATAATTAAACTTTGAACAAGGAATATGAAAAACCGTGCACGGCACAAGGTTCAAGCTTGCCTGCCGAATCCGCCAACTGGCGGAGAAGGCAGGGTTCAAGGTTTAAAATATACGGCTCAGTGGCACAACGGTTTAACGGCGCAACGGCGAAACGGTCTATGGAACATTGAACCCGGAACTTGAGTCCCGCACCGCGGGACGAAATCCCGAGAGCTTGACGACCGTAGGGAGGAAATCCCGAGAATCGGGAGCACGAATCGGGACCGGAACACGAAAAGCTAAACTATTTATTTCCCTGATGCGTCTTTTTTGATTTTTACAAGTAATTCTTCAGTCGTCTTAACATCTTCACCGGCCTTCTTACCAATACTGACAGCCAGATTTGCTATCTTCTCAGCTTCTGAATAATTTCTGCTCTTGTAAAGTAATGACGCATAAGTATCAACAAATGCATACTGGGAATCTTTTTCAATTGCATTTTTCATCCACTCAGCTGCTTGTGATATAATTTTCGGATCATTGCATTTTTCATAAATTCCCCAGCAGTAAGAGTTTATAGTATTGACATCTTTGTAACCGTTCTTTTCAATATATACTTTAAACTCCTGGGTAAAGCTCTTCCAGTCATTAACACCCGAATAATATGTGAGCTTAAATGTCTGCAAGGTTTCTTCCTTGTTGACAGAAATATATTTACCAACATCATTCAGACAATCAACAAACTTGTTTTCGTCCTTATTTTTAATAGCATCATTAAGCTTTTGGTACAGTATAGCATTTACTTTTTCCTCAACCTCCGATCCATAGAGCTTACTGTATTCATCAATATTATTTAACAGATATTGTGTGTATTTTTCACCACCTCCTAATATAGCTATCACACTCCAGCTGACTTCATTAAAAAGATCTTTTTGTTGATCGAGAAAATCCGTAACAGCCTCCTTTTCAGGCCATTTGCGTTTACCGCTGCCGGCATAAACATCCCTGTAGAACTGCGGAAAATCAAGGTTAACTTTATCGGTTATACCTTTATAGTTCGACTGTGTGGCAGGATCAAGGGCTTTATTGATTAATTCAAGATATTGCCCCGGTTCTGCATAACCCATTATCCTGTATACTAACTGCCCCTCAGGATTAAAGACAAGTGCAGTAGGAAAACCATTTACCCTGTACTTCATGCAAAGATTGATCCCGTAACCCTTCTCCATATCGATTTTTACAGATACAAAATTCTTATTCATGATCTCAGCAACTTTTGCATTGCTGAAAGTATTTTTATCCAGCATCTTGCAAAAGCCGCACCACTCTGTATAGCAGTCAACAAATAAGTATTTATTTTCAGCTTTTGCTTTTGCTTTAACATCTTCCCATTTACCGTCTATGAAGTTCACCGATTGCGCATTAATGTATCCAGCTGAAAGCAGAACGATGATTAATGAAATAATTCCCTTTTTCATTTCAATTAGTTTAAAGTTATTGTGCCTTATTTGTTTTCCCGTCTTTCTAAATCAAAGTTATATCATGTTTAGCAGAAATCAATTTTTTCTGATATTAAAACAGATAATTACTTAAAAAGTTCTCTGTACCTCTCTCCATTTTCTTTTTTCAGGCTTCCTGTCGGACCATTTGGCCGGTTTCCTTCCGGAATATCCACTACGCCCTGGTCTGTCGGTCTTTTCCTGGGCAATCTCAACTGCAACTCTTCTGTTCATAAACTTTGCATTATTCAATGCTTCGATAAGGTCATCAGCATGACCGGCTTCAACTTCAAAAAAGGAGAAAGTCTTTAAAAGATCGATCTTCCCTATCGGGATTTTTCTTCCTCTGGTGTTTACATTTACAAGTTCAATGAGTTGTTCCGGATAAAAACCATCGGACTTACCCAGGTTTATGAAAAGTCTTTTATAATTACCCGTGTATTGTTCACGCGTTCCTTTTCTGTCTGATTTCCGGAAGCTGTGATCTTTTTCAGGGACAGGATTAATAAGGTCTTCACCATGGCGGTAATCATCGAGAAACCTGTCAAATTCTAGTGAAACCACACGTTTAAGAAGCTCTTCACGGTCCAGGCCTGACAATTTTGACTTTATTTCAGGTAAAAATTTTTCTATCTCCGGATGATCAGTTGCAACAGTTTCAAGCTTATTGACCCAGTTGGAAAGCTGTTTCCCGCAGATTTCACTTCCTGTGGGAATGGGTATGGCTTTAAAAGGTTTTTTTACCAGTCTCTCTATCTGCTGAAGATTCTGCTTCTCCCTCAGGTGAACAAGCGAAATAGATATTCCTGTTTTTCCGGCTCTTCCTGTACGTCCACATCTATGTGTATAGATCTCTGTATCGTCAGGAAGGCTGAAATTAATGACATGAGTAAGGTCATCAACATCAAGCCCGCGTGCGGCAACATCTGTTGCTACAAGCAGCTGCAGGTTTCTTAATCTGAATTTCTGCATTACTGCATCGCGCTGTGCCTGTGACAGATCGCCATGAAGTGCATCGGCATTATAACCGTCATTTATCAGCTTTGATGCTATCTCCTGTGTTTCTTTACGGGTGCGGCAGAAAACTATTGCATATATATCAGGTTCAAAATCAGCTATTCGTTTAAGCACCTTATATTTATCTTTTGCATGGACAAGATAGTATATATGGCTGACGTTCTCGGCCGATGAGTTTTTTGTACCAATCGTTATTTCAGCCGGATTGTTCATGTATTTCCTTGCAATTGTTGAAATTTCCGATGACATAGTCGCTGAAAACAGAAGTGTCCTTCTGCCTTCCGGAATCTCCTCAAGAATCTCATTTATACTGTCAAGAAATCCCATGTTAAGCATTTCGTCCGCCTCATCGAGGATTACAGTGCTGACATCAGAGAGCTTTGCTGCTCCACGATCTATCAGGTCGATCAGTCTCCCGGGTGTGGCAACAATAATATGTGCACCTTTTTTCAATCCCCTTATCTGATTATCAATACTTGCTCCTCCATATACAGCGAGTATTTTTAAGTTACCTGTATATCTTGCGTAATCAGTAAGGTCCCCGGTGATCTGAATGCATAGTTCACGGGTGGGGCAAAGCACAAGTGCCTGAGTGTTGTTTATTTCTGTATCTGTTGCCTGAACTAAAGGCAGGCCGAATGCTGCCGTCTTTCCTGTCCCTGTTTGAGCAAGGGCAATAATATCATTCTCAGTTCCAAGCATTAGCGGGATCACCTTTTTCTGTACCGGCATGGGATGTTCAAATCCAAGCTCCTGAATTGCCTTCAGAATACGGGGAGTGAATCCCATTTCTTCAAAATTTATCATTAAATAGTTTTATGATGTGCTTCCGGGAGCGAGGGATTTGTTATCCCGGCTGAAATGAACTCAAATACAGACTGGGCAAAATGCCTGACAACGCTTTGTGGAAATCACTTTGTTAATACGGGCGCAAAGATAATCAAATTATTATGATGGGAAAGTGATCTGAAAACAACAGGGATCCCTTTTGGGCATATTATATTGGCTGGCATGATTAAAATATATGTAAAATAAAATTTAATTTATTGAAAATAAATGTATTATTCGGATATTAAAGCGTACCTTGCACCAAATTAATAAAATCAAATCATGAGTAAAGGCACAGTAAAATTCTATAATGAATTCAGAGGATTCGGATTCATTAAAGAAGATGATTCACCAAAAGAGTATTTTGTACATTCATCAGGATTAAAAGAAAAAATCAAAGAGAATGATATAGTTACCTTTGATGTGGAACAGGGGAAAAAAGGATTAAATGCAGTAAATGTTAAACTTGCTTAGTTTAACTGTTATAATCATTGAAAATTTTTGGTCCCGCCAAAAGCGGGACTTTTTATTAAAATCAGGAAATTATGTACGAAAGAAAATCAAATAGTTTTAACTCACCCGATTTGTCAAAGATGACGGAAGTAATAATTGACCACAGAACAAAGATATATATAGCTCCAGGTGCGGATATTGAGGAGGCAAGAAACCGTTACTTATTGAGGAACAGCACCAGGAGAGCAAGATAACAGATTCTTCCTGTTGCCTGGTTATTCCTTAAACAGTTTAACCTTCATGGCAGTAGGTCCTTTGGGGCCTTTGCCAATTTCAAAATTGACGAGATTATTTTCCCCAACCGGTTCAAGTAAATTATTTGCGTGAACGAAAATACTCTGACCTGATTCCAGGTCGCGGATAAAACCATAACCTTTTGACTCATTAAAAAAACTGACAACTCCCTTTCGCGGGATATCAGGATGAGTCTCAGGATTGTTTTTAGTTATCTTTAGTTCAATGCTTTCAGCATCAA